>NZ_JBEOPC010000015.1:0-75210 GCF_040309765.1 Psychrobacter sp. TB20-MNA-CIBAN-0197 | reverse complement strand
AAAACTTTGATGCTAGCGCATCTAGGTCTTTTTTTCACCTTGCATTTGGTATTGCACTTCATGTGTTAATCTAAGAAAGAAAAGTAAGGCGGTATGGCTCTATTAAACCAAGCCGCCTATCACTTTATACAGTGCGCTCTAATAGCGTTTGTGCCTGAGCCTGTTGAGCGCTACTGCCTTGCGCAATAACTTCGCTGAGTAAACGTTTGGCGCTATCGTATTCACCAAGCTCCAAATATTTTGCTGCTAAGTCTAGAGTGATTTGTTGATTATCTAAATCATTAACGAAGTCAAAATCCGCGGCAAACTGCGCCGCAAAGTCTGTATTATCTGCTTTGTCCTCTGTGACGACTGGGCTAGCTGTCGTGGCTGCGTCTTCGAAGATAGAATCATCGAGACTAAAATCTTCCTCAAAAGGCGTCTCGTCATCGAACATCAAAGGAGAGTCAGTTTCAGTCGTGCTTGGCTCATTCTTAATAGGCTGCGAATCAGTTAAATCGAAGTCGAAATCATCTAGCTCGGTAGTGAGTGTCTCGATAGAATTGGATGACGCCGTAGAGGATAAGTTTTCTTCTACTGCTAAAGTGCTATTGTCGTTTACCGTCTCTTGGGTGTCTGTTTGTTCTAAACTGTCTAATGATAAAGCGTCTAGTTGCAGCTCGCTTGAGCTATCATCGTCTAAGCTCAAATCCAAGTCAAAACTAGAGACGTCCGCTGTCTCTTCTTCACTCGTAAGATCAGAAGCAGCAAGCTCAGAGTCGCCAATAGTATCAATATTTATGTCGGTGTTCAGGTCGGTGCTTATGCCTGTATCGCTATTTGAAGGGCTATCTGATGCTAGATCATCAAAATCTAGTACAAAATCTTCTTGTAAATTGTCATTTTGACTGTCGGTAGGTTGCAGCGCTACCGTCTCACTGCTCAGGGAATTCGCCGCCGGCTCATCAAAATCAAGGCTAAAGTCTTCATCAAGATTCAATTTATCAGAGCTTACTTCATCAAAGCTCACTTCATTAGAGCGAGCTTCAGCAGCACTAAAATCTTCGCTGATAAGGTTACTCTCCTGACTATCTTTGACAGGTGTAGATGCAGCAGTGCTATCGCTCTCAAACTGCTCGTCTAAGCTCAAAGTATGGCTATCTAAGCCAGAATCGTTAACAGATAGATTGCGGGCTGTATTAGCAGTAGCCTCATCAAAACTTTCACTCTCTAAATCATCTAAGGTCAGATCAAAGATAGCGTCAGCACTGTCATTGCTACTCGTATCATCAGTGATAGTACTCTCATTAAAAGAGCTCGCTGATGGAGCCGAAGATACAAAGTCTAAGTCAGTAATAGAGTCAGTACTCGCCGCAGTTTCTTGAGACGTACTGAATTTATCCTGTTGATGACTCTGCGTTTCATTAGAAACGCTTGCGACATCGAAGTCGAGGCTCTCGTAATCCGCTGCTACTGCCTGCTGCTGATCATTAGCATGGGTATCGTCACGTGCTGCTATAGGCGTCTGAGAATGTTCTTGGTCAAATAGTGCCTTTAGGTCTTTGGCTTGGGCGATAGTAGCGGCATCGCAATGAGCACTGATAGCGTCATAAGTTCTATAAAAATTCTCAGTCTGCGTAGTCAGGGCATAGATGTTGAGAAGCTTGAGTGACAGCTTAGCATCATGAGGCTTTTGGATAAGGCCGCGCTCTAGTACCTCGATTGCTTTGTCATAACGCTGCTGATCGATAAACCGCTCAGCGACAGTCAAATTGTCAAACTTAGTAGCGCCTGCTGTTGCATTGGTATGAGCCGCATCATAGTCGGTAGGCACGCGTCTAGTGCTGGACTGAGCATCGTCTATATGTCTAGCGGTTGGCTGCGCTTTTTGCCTACGCATAATCAACACAGCTATTAGTAAAACAATGATTAGTCCTGCAATGATATATAGCATATTATCCATAATGATTCCTACGACTATTCGTGCTGAGTATAGCAAGCTCAGAGCAAGTGTTGCTAGTCAGCTAAGCGGTTATTGATTGCGTAATTTTTTTAGTCGAGCCTCAAGCTCAGCCAGTTTTTGATTTTGTAGTTGCAGTTTTTGTGTATAACTACCAAGGCTATTATTCATCAGTTTTGTGCGCTGAGCTTGCGTAGCAGTGCGCTGCCGAGACGACTTTAGGGAAGCGAGAACCTCAGCACTTAGCCCATTGCCTGCCGCCGCATCTGCTTTGGTTTGAGTGCCATCAGCTTGACCTTTACCCCCTGGAGCCACTACCGAAAAACGTGCTTGTGGTAGTGTCCGAGTCGTAGGTTTTGCTGTGCTATTAGCCGACTTAGTTGGTTTTGCTTGGGCTATCTGCGAGGATACTGAGGCTACACTTGTAGTATTGTCCGCTATTGCTTTTTCGCTAGATGCTTTAGCAGTTTTTTTATTGGCTCGTAGATAGCGTGCTCGCTGTTCAGATATGGCGGCTTGGATACTGCTTTGTGAGGGTATCACCTCATAATTAGGTAAACGCAACTCGGCATTGGCTTTGAGCTGATCGGCGTCTTGATTGATAAAAGCATTGGGGTTTTGCGTTTTGATCTGACTCATCACCGCTGATATATCAAGATTATTCTGCTCAGCGATTTGCTTGGAGATCAGCCATAGGTTGTCGTTACGCTGTACGGTATAGCTAACCATTTTCTCATTAGCGACTGGCAAGCTATCGGTTGCTGCAGTCTCGCGGCGAGCGCTGATGGTACTGGCAGAAGCGCTATCAGCGGCGTCCTTACTAGTCGCTACAGGCTCAGGCGCTGCGCTATCTGCGGCAGTTGCTAAGTGATCCGCTACTTGACTGTTTAGCTTGGCAGTATCATCTGAGTTCAGCGAAGCCATATTCTCATCGAAACTCAGCGCCAAAGTAGGGCTATCGGTACTATCGACTTTGTTAATAGGGCTATTACGCACGGTAATCTGCCGCGAGACTTGTATATTTAGCGTATTACTATTCGTACTGCTGGTTTTAGCAGTTTTGTTTTCTAAAGAAGGCTTATCATTTGGGGTACGGTTATTGGCTGACGTTTGCGCTAACAAGGTTTGCTGCACGTTAGTCGCCGCATCAGCAGATGCTACCGAAGTTGACGCTTTTACCAAACCTTCCACACTTTTAAGTTTTTCAACACTTTCAACATCTTCAACGCTATTAATGTCTTCAACGCTGATAGCTGTCTCATTACGGTTCGAGATTGGCTGCAAAGCTTTGGCGCTAGAATTGATAGGGATATCGCCGTTAGGGGGACTTGGTTGAGTAGGGCGGCTACTTACACGGCGATTGTTTTTTATATCTAGCGTATTAGTTTTGGCCATCGATGGCGCAGGGTTAGCAGTCGTTTCGAGGTCAAATCTTGACGCCGGCGCTAGCGGTAGATTTGGAGCCGCTACTACGCGCGCAATAGGTAGAGCGCTACTATTTTTGGAATTTGCGGTATTGATGGTGCCTGAATTAGCCGCTGAGCTAGACGGCGCAAATAAAGGCGGCGGCGCTTCGCGTTTAACTGCTAAGGGTTTAGTGCTGCTAGTAGCAACAATGGGCGCTTTTTTGGTGACTGGCGATGTTACAGTTGGCGCTGAAGTCACTGGTAAATTGGGTTTAGGAGCACGAGCGACTATAGGTTTTGCAGATTTTACACGTTCTGAGCGTTTCGCTGGCTGAGCAGAGCCTAGAGGCATCAGCAAGGTTTTTGGCACTGTATTGCGCTGACCATTGTCGTTGATTGCTAATACCACATCGGCAAAAGGCTTTGAGACTGGCTGAGAGGTGCTTATCATCAGCTGTCCGGTGCTAGCAGAAGTAGGGATAAAGCTCACGGACATGGCATCAGTCGGGGTCAATCCTAGCTGTTTATACACCTTAGGGTTGGCCAAATTGGCTGAGAAGTCTGAGGATTCGATGTCAGAGATGCTAATAATAGCGACAAGCGGCTCATGCTGTGCTGAGGTAATGGTTGTTTTACCGATAGTCGCCGCCATGGCTGCTGGCAACAATATAGCGCTGCCCATTGAACACAATAGCGCTGCAGACACTGCATAATGAAGACGAGTCGGTCGATAAGGTAATTGCCAAGCCATGCGCTGCCCTTTGAGTAGCCATTGAGAGTATAGCAAGTTAAAGTCTATAAGGTATTAAGCTGATGCTAATACACCATAAACATATTAACTGAATTATAACGTTAAGCAACATTAAAACGCAGCAATATTCTAGAGTTTTTTAAACTGCGTGCAATAGTCTTACTCAATGGTGCTAAACCTCACCTTACTATGCTAAGCCGATTTGTTCTGGCAAGTGACCTATAGGCCGTCTTAAGCTTTATCCAAAAGCATCGCATCACCATAACTAAAGAAACGATACTGCTGCTCAATAGCATGCTGATAAGCGTGCTCGATAGCCGACTTACCAGCGAAGGCCGCAACTAGCATTAACAAGGTCGATTTTGGTAGATGAAAGTTAGTAAGTAGCCGGTCTATTACTCCAAATTTAAAACCAGGATAAATAAAGATATCTGTATCACCAGACCAACTGGCTAGCGGCTGCCCATTGACTGCCGTCTGCTGATAAGCACTCTCTAGTACTCGAGTGACAGTCGTACCAATAGCAATGACTTGATTGCCATTAGCGTGAGTCTGATTGATCAGATCAGCAGTCGCTTGCGGCAAGTGCGCATACTCGCTGTGCATAGTGTGGTTGAGAAGATTGTCGGCTTTGACAGGGGCAAAAGTACCTGCACCAACATGCAGGGTGACAAAAGCGCTATTGATGCCTTTATCTTTGAGCATTGATAGCACTTTTTCATCGAAATGCAGGCTAGCAGTAGGCGCAGCGACACTGGCAAGCTTGGCCGGGTCGTGAAAGACGGTCTGATAACGAGTGTTGTCAGTTGCATCAGCATGGCGCTCAAAATAAGGCGGTATCGGCAGCTCGCCATAGCGCTCTAAATCAGGCAAAATAGGCGCGGCGAAAGCTAAGATAAATAGGTTCTCTTCACGGCCGACCATAAGTGCTTCGATATGACCATCAGCCAATAACAGCTGCTGCCCAAGCTTAGGTGCTTTGCTGGCTTTGACATGGCATAGCGCTAGATGTGGATGAGTTGTTGCTGCTTTTGCTATGTTGAGAGTATCACTATCGACATCATCGCGCTCAAGTAGTCGCTCGATTAACACCTCAATTTTGCCGCCAGTGTCCTTTTGACCGAACAAGCGCGCTTTCATGACTTTAGTATCATTAAAGACAATTAAATCGCCAGTATTGAGTAGCGCTGGCAAGTCGGTAAATAAATGATCGATCGGTGCAACTGCCGCCTCATCAGTATTAGCCGGTAAATAAAGTAGCTTAGAGGCTGAGCGCTCAGCGAGAGGATAACGAGCGATTAGATGATCAGGCAGCTCATAATCATAGTCGCTGACGCTTAGGTAGTTAGGAGTATCCATAGCTGCTGGTTCATCGGCAGTAGAGGCAGGTTCGGTCAAAATAGTAGGATCCATATTGGTTATGATTCGATCATTAATGAGAGAGATTTTGGCATAATTGTAGCAGAAAGTAGTCTTGAGGGGATAACTTCTAAGTCGTTTGCTAGCTGTTGTATTTGAACCGTCCGTAGAAGGGTAGACAGTGGTAAAAGGGCAAAAAGTATCAGCTAAAACCAAAACTAAAAATCAAATAGATTTAGCTGCGGTAAGCTCTGACTCGCTGGCGCTAAAGAAGAGTAAGTGACGCCGACGAGCCTGATCGGCAGCGTTCGGGCGATATCAGCAAACAGTTTATCAAGCCAATAGTGAGCCGATTCTGCGCTAGTAAACGCGGTGGACAAGGTGTGTGAGCGCGTGATCTGCGTAAAGTCAGCATACTTAACTTTTAAAGTGATGGTATAAGCAATAAGCTGTTTTTTTTGCAATTGACTAAAGGCGTCAGCATTTTGCTCATAAATCTGCGCAAGTAAAGGCGCATCCGCACTCAAGTTATCTCGAAAAGTCGTCTCTGAGCCTACTGACTTGTGTTGCCGCTCGGCTTTAACTTGGCGCAAATCCTTGCCATGGGCAATATCGTAATAAAACTGACCGCGTTTACCAAACTCATTGACCAGTAGCGTCGCCTCAGTACGGCGCAGATCTGCACCAGTACTGATACCTAGCGCATGCATACGCTTAGCAGTGGCCTTGCCAATCCCGTGAAAGCGCTCAATTGGTAGGCTACTAATAAAAGCCTCAGCGTCCGCTGGGGTGATCACGGCGATACCATTGGGCTTATTGATGTCCGAGGCGATTTTTGCCAGCATTTTATTAAAGGACACGCCAGCAGAAGCGTTAAGACCGGTCTGCTCAAGTATCTGCGCGCGTAACCAGTTCGCCATCAAGGTCGCTGAGCCTTTATGAGCACTCAAGCCTGTAACGTCAAGATAAGCCTCATCTAAGGACAGCGGCTCGACTAGCGGGGTCAAGCGATGCATGATTTTGCGAATATCGGCACTAACGGCGCGGTAAACATCGAACCGTGGCCTGACAAAAAGCACCTCAGGACAGCGTTTGCGCGCTTCATAGCAAGACATCGCAGAGCGTACCCCAAACTTGCGTACTTCATAGCTGGCAGCAGCGACCACTCCGCGGCCATTAGGATCACCACCGACGACTAGAGGCTTGCCCCTTAACTCTGGAAAATCGCGCTGTTCAACACTGGCATAAAATGCGTCCATATCTAAATGAATAATTTTGCGCAGAGTCGGTTGGGTTGAGGCAGTCATAGGTACTATTTTACCTTAATTTAAGGATATTTTACGGATCAATATTCTAGATAAGACTCCTTTCATACCAAACTTGCCTTTATTTAAGCTACCGCTCATCGCTATATCAGTACCTTTTATTATAAATTATTCTTTACAGTAGTATATTTGTACTATTCTAAACAGATATCTCATTCGTTATAATTAATATGAAAACTGTGAAGTTATAATCAATAATTATTTAGTTTAGGATCGAGCTAAGTCAAATAGAACTCTAGGTGTTTATTCACCGTTCGACGCATTTTAGAGTTTCAATAATTAAGGAGCTTATGATGAATAGTACTAAAATAGTAGGTAGTGATTTGACCCGTTCAATGCTGATGAGTGGCAGTACAAAAGTTTGGTGCGCTATAAGCGATGAGAGTGATGAGGAGGCCATGTTAGATCACTATGGTAACGACTTCACCGCTTATATCGTGTCTTTTGATAATGATTATTTTTATTGTAATCATGGTAGAGCTTGGGCTTTTGCGGTACCTATAAGGATAGTCGCAGTCGGACAAAGTCCTATAGAAGAAGAATTTAGTCCGGTTAGTATGGCTATTTAGTTTGAAGTAATATTATCATTTAGCCCAGAATTTAAGATCGAAGAGTTGCCTTGTTATATCGTGATAAACGATACTATATGATGACTCTATAAGAGTATGACTTAACTCTCTATAGCTATCTTCTAAGAGCTATTTAGAAAATAGCTATAGAGGGTTTTTGACAAATGATCCGATAAATCCATAGTTATCAGCAATGTCGATTTGCGATATGTAAGACAATCGCCTATATAACCACTTATAAGTCTATGAGACTAAAACCCTAGTCTACGTGCCACTTAACCCTGTTACTTTTATACTTGGAGTTTTGCGAGAGTAGAGCATATATCAAAACAAGCCTAAATAAGCGATAATGCTCGTTATAGATTCTGTGACGCCCTAATCGGTGTTACGCGCTAGAATAATAGCCACAGACATCAATACCGCAAATCTCTAGTACAAGGCTGCTTTGCATGACCAATAACAATCCCTTTAACCTGATTCCACTGATACCCACAGGTAGAAATGAGACAGATAACGTCAATCTCTATTCTCCTGATGACATGATTACTATCTATGAGCAGCAGTTTTTGACCGAAGTGCCTGACGATCAGCTCACCGAGTTTTTGCCCGCGCTAAAAGCCTTTTATGACATCGACGATAATACCTTAGATATCAGCGCCGTGATTTTTGACGCTATTGGCGACGCCGCTATTATTTATAATCATAAAATCAAAGTAGGCGACTATCAGCTATTGGGCGAGCTTGTTAAAGAGAGCGCTAATGATGACATTGATAATGCACAAGCTTTTACCATCGACTGTCTACGCACCTTTTATATCAACGATATCAAAATACCGTATCATTTTAACTTATTTATACAAGGCGATGGCTACTCGACTTTGACCGAAAAGAACACCGTACTTGAGAAGCTTTATTGGTTCGTTCACGACGGTTTTGACGAGCATTTATTGGGAAATCCTGACGATGTCATAAGCTTAGAGTCTATTAACGCTGAGCTCAATAAATTAGGCATCAGAGAGATGGACTTGACTACTGTCCACGCTGTCGTCAATTATATCGAAGATCATATTATCGATGATGCCATGGCAGACGCGCTCAATGAAAAGATAGATGCAGCTGAGTAGGGTTTTTTATAGAAGGTTAATTTGTAGAAGTAATAGACAAAAAAATACCGCTAAGCTTAAAGGTTAGCGGTATTTTCTATATACAGCTATATTTTTTTGATTTCTACAATATCACTTGATTCAATGAGCGATTGGATATTACCAAATAAACTTTGAATATAATCAGAGGCCATATGGATATCTAAATCCTCCCTGCTACGCCATTCTTCTAAGAAGAAATATTCACTCGAGTCATTTTCGCTAAAATATAAAGCTCATATTTCAAGCACCCTTCTTCTTGAAGCGTAGGCTCTGTAACTATCCCCTAAACTAACACAGCTCAAACGTAGAATTTCTTATAAAATCACATAAGTACAGGCGTTGTGAAAAATTCCATAAAGTTTATGGAAACATACTAGACCGTCAGTTTGCGCCCACTGCACCAAACCAAGTGTGGACAGGTGATGTAACCTATGTCCGTATCAAAGGTGGCTTTAGTTATCTAGCCGTTGTTTGAGATTTGTATGCCCAGCGTGTGGTCGGCTTTTCTATGCCAGACTCACCTGACAGTGCTCTGACCGCTAAAGCGCTGCAGATAGCGTATCAAACCAGACTTAAACCTAGTGGCGTGCTGTTTCATTCAGATCAAGGCAGTCATTATACCAGTGAAGAGTATGCTAAATGCGTAGCCAAGTGCAATGGTATGTCGCATAGTATGAGCCGACGAGGCAACTGTTGGGACAATGCACCTACAGAGAGGTTCTTTAGAAGCTTTAAGACAGAGTGGATGCCAAAAAACGGCTATGACAATATTTATGAGGCTCGGCAGGCAGTAAATGATTATATTTGGGTATATTATCAAAGTGTAAGACCACACAGCTTTAATGAGTATTTAACACCGAGCGAGAAAGAGAGACTTTATTTCAACAAAAACCTCTTAAGTACTGTCTAAAAATATTTGACCACTACAGTAAGATAACGGGTACATTTGACTCCGAACCCTATCAAGCATTTCACTCATTTCTAACATCGAGGGTGGTTTCTGCTCTTTTTTAGAGTTTTCGGCCACTTTCAAATTCCTTTTAACAAACTACTTTTAGTTATTTGGCAACAACTCTAAAGATAGCACAATAGTTAGTGAAGCAGAGTACTAACCTTTACTTATTGTCTAGAGATTTATTTAACAAAAAACACCCAACCAAGTTGAGTGTTTTTTTATTCATCTCTTTCAGTTACATCAAAGCTTAAAGCGTACTGATAATCTCATTCAGCTTGTGATTAAACGTCTCGTCCGTGACGACACCAGCTTCTTGATACCCAGCAACTTTTTTAATCTAATGATGACTTTCAAAAAAATTTGAGAAAAACAATCATTACATAGTTTGGGGATTGGGAATTAATCCATCTTTTACCATGTTGTCTAAATGCTCAATGATTTCATTATCTGTACGCAAACTCATTTCATTGAATCCAGCCTGACGAGCTTTCGTCACATCAAATATCCCATCGGTTTCGACATGAAAAAGGAAGTCACCAAAACTGCCTTGAGCAATACGATTAATATCAGGCTCTCGCAAGTCATATCGAGTTGCAATATTCTTCCATTCGGAATCTGATGCCTGATTCAAACGTTGCTGAAGATTAATTGGCTGTGGCTCGCCGACATCCAGTCCGAACCATTCCGCCACTTTTGGCCAGAGATACTTCCAGCGACATACATCACCGTTGGTAACGTTATAAGCACCATCCTTTTCGTTGTCGGCCGCCCACACGACCGCCTCACCCAATAAACTCGCAGTCGTAAAGTTGATCAATACACTATAAGCCGCTGCAGAACCCGGAAATTGCATAGCAACGCCAAAGTGTTTACATAACGTACCATAGAGACCAATCAAGTTCCCCATATTCATAGCAGAACCAAGCGAATGACCAATCATGATATCCGGTCGCAAAGCGGTCCACCTGATACCTTTACTCTCTAACGTGCGAGCATAGTCTTCGTGTTCAAAATATAGGTTTGGTGGATAATGACGGCTATCATCCTCTCGAGCTGGCGTTTTATACACACCAAGATGAGCACCATAAACCTTGCCCCCTTGCAGAAATATCACCCGCTTCAAATCCGCCCCAGCGGCTATCACACTTTCGATGATATTCTTAAACATCAAGCTATTTTCTTCCGCTTCTGTCTTTGCATCATCGGAGGGTTTGATTGCTGCATAAAAAATATGAGTCACATGGGCCAGACTGTCTGAATGCTTCTGTAGTGAAGCTCTATCAAGTAAATCAGCAGATAAATGTGCTGTCTCATGGGGAGGCTCAATCGCTCTTGAAAGAGTTGTTACCTTCCACTCAGCATCTTGTAATGCGACAACAGCCCCGTTTCCGGTCACACCTGAACCACCTACGACAAGCATATGAGGTTGCATTATATCTCCTTAGGTAACGTCAACTTTTTTGATAGAAACCAGCCACTAGCAGTGGCTGGTATCAAAAATTAATTGTCTTATAGATTAGGCGATACGACCACCGCCGTCAACATTGACCACGGTGCCATTAATAAAGCCATTTTCAAGAATAGCCAATGCTGCGTGAGAGAGGTCTTTCGTTTGACCAACTCGTCCAACAGGAAGCGATTGAGCGACATCATTAAAGAGAGCAGCTTTATCTTCATCATTGAGCATATCCCAAGTTGCGCTATCGACGACTCCGGGAGAAATAACATTAAAACGTTTTGGTTTCATTTCAATGGCTAAATTAGCCACAAGGCTTTCTAATGCGATGTTTACAACACCAACAATAGACGAGCCTACTCCTTGTCGATAAGCGGCAAGGCCTGAATAAAATAACACAGAGCCTGAATTTGTCAGGTGCTTATCAGCGCTACGCGCTAAGTTGATCGGACCATAAAGCTTGCTGGCAACCATACTTTGAATCTCCATATCCGACAACTCTAAAAATGGCTTAAACACCAGATCAGCAGCGGTCGATACAATGTGATCGTATGGCGCCTGCTCTGCAAGTGCTACATCAACTTGCTTCGCATCACTAATATCTAGCGCATAAGTACCTAATACACTGTCACCCAGTTCTGCTGCAACCTTATCCAACTTATCTTGCTTTCGCCCAGCTAAGGCCACTTTGGCGCCACGAGCGACCGCCATCGTTGCAAGCGCCGCCCCCATTCCTGAGCCTGCACCAACAATAAAAAATTTTCTGCCTTTCAGTGAGCCTTGACCATCATTGCTCTGTATCAGTGGTGTTGTCATTTTATTCTGCCTAAATCGTTAATTGGTCTTTATGATACAATATTTAAATCAACTAATAATTAACCATATAAAGAATAGTTTATTCAGGAATATTGAATAATGGACAGACTTGACTTAATGCAGATATATGTGGATATTCACGATATCGGCTCTATGGCTGGAGTAGCCAGACAAAGGAACATCGCTCCCTCAGCAGTCACGCAAGCATTACAAAAATTAGAGCAGTACGTAGGCGTAACACTGATTATGCGTACTACTCGGCGCATGTACTTTACACCGGAGGGAGAGCAGTTTCTGCATCACTGCCGCTCCATACTCGGAAAAATAAAAGAAGCGCTTGATCATGTTAATCAAAATGGACCACTACGAGGAACCATTCGTTTTACAGCAACCAATGATTTTGGTCGTACTCGATTACCATTGATCATTGATGAATTTCTAGAGTTACACCCACAAATAAAAGTGGATCTTCATCTATCGGATGGTGTCGTGGATCTGATCGGTGAACGCTTTGATTTCGCCATTCGAACCGGACCTCTGGTCGATTCAGAGTTCAAAGCACGCCGATTAATGAGTCAAAAGCGCTACGTATGTGCAGCCCCGATTTATTGGGTAAACAACGGGAAGCCCACGCATCCTAGAGAGCTCTTACAGCATAACTGTCTGGTTTTAGCTCGTCCCAACGCTTCGCAATCGGAATGGCACTTTATCGAACAAGGAAAATCATTTGCAGTTAAAATATCCGGCAACAGATTGGCCAATGATGGAGGTGTACTACGCCAATGGGCTATTAATGGTGCAGGTGTGGTTGTAAAAGGTGAATTCGACATTGAGGAAGACCTTAAAGCAGGACGTTTAGAGTGTGTGCTTACTTCTTTTACACATCAGCTGATCAATCTCTATGCGGTCTACCCCGGACATCGCCCATCGCCAAACCGAGTACTGGCGATGATAGATTTTATCGTTGACAGGCTAAAAGTGTAGTGGTCAACTAATTTAGGACAGCTGATAAGAGATTTTGGTTAAAGTAACGTCTCTCTTTTTCTGCTGGTGATAAATAATCATTTGCTGGTGATAAATAATCATTGAAACGGTGCGGTCTCACGGTTTGATAGTAGCCCCAGATATAATCAATAATGGCGGCCGATGCTGCATCCATATCCTCGTAACCGCTCTTTGGCATCCACTCCGTTTTAAAACTCCTGAGGAACCTTTCAGTTGGGGCATTGTCCCAACAATTACCACGACGGCTCATACTTTGTATCATACCGTCACAACCAGCGACTGAATCAGCAAACTTCTTGCTGGTGTAATGGGTACCTTGATCGGAATGAAACAGGACGCCACTAGGTTTAAGTCTGGTTTGATACGCTATCTGCAGCGCTTTAGCGGTCAGAGCACTGTCAGGTGAGTCTGGCATAGAAAAGCCGACCACACGCTGGGCATACAAATCTCAAACAACGGCTAGATAACTAAAGCCACCTTTGATACGGACATAGGTTACATCACCTGTCCACTCTTGATTAGGCGCTTCTGGGCTAAAGTTGCGATCTAAGAGATTGTCATGGGCTTTGTGTTCTTGATCAGCTTGCTGGTATTTATGCGTCTTGAGCTGACAGCTCATTAGTCCCATGCCTTTCATAAACTTAGACGCTAGGTAGCGCGTCAACCTATTGTCTAAGGTGGAAGTACCAATGCCTAGCGACTGGGAAACCTCAGCAACTTTGCGTTTGTGCTCAACGACTAAGCTAATGGCTTTTAACTTGAATTCTCGGGTGTATTTTTGGCGTTTGGTAGTCATACTAATTATCCTCTTTGGGGTAGTATAACCTCTTAAACATGGTCCGATTTAATTATGCCACTACAAGATCTTGGCGGTCATAAAAGTTGCCCCAACGCTTATAATTATTATCCGTTCTCGACTCAGGGTTATAAGGAATGGCGATGTATGTTTGAATTTTATTAGTGTCCTAAATTAGGGTGTGTTGACAATTACCGTAAATGGATAATCGTCGCTGCTAAATAGATATTAGCAGCAAACGACTCATCCGTTTTTTCAGCACGCATGGCAATTTTCTTGAAATCTTTCAGCTTACAGAAGAAGTTCTCGATTAAGTGACGCCACTTGTACATTTCTTTATCGAAATCTCGTTGCTTTAAACGAGAGCGTTTAGGGGGTATGACCGCTTTGCTACCACGCTCTTCTAAGTCTAGCAGTAGCCAATCCGTGTCAAAGGCTCTATCGGCAAGCAGTGCACCAAACTCTTTGTCTTTAATTAAAGGTTTAACGCCAGCCATGTCATGCTGTTGTCCTTTCAATAAAGTAAAATCAACAAGGTTGCCTAATGCATCAACCATTGCCATGATTTTAGTGGTCATACCGCCTCTTGATTTGCCAATTGCCTGATGACAAGCCCCCCTTTTGCGCCTTGTCCATGACGATGTACCTTAACAATAGTGCCATCAATCATGGCATACTCTAAATCTGAGTCATTCAGAGCATTAAATAGCTTACTGAATCTATCGCTTTTTACCCATCGACGGTAGCGCTTATAAACACTGTTCCAGTTACCAAATTCAGGGGGTAAGTCTCGCCACGGACTACCTGTTCGGACAATCCATAGAACAGCTTCGATAAATAGTCGATTATTTACCGCTGTTCTACCAACATCGGTCTCTTTACCTGAACAATACGGTGCTATCTTTGCCCACTGGGCATCACTTAGGGTTAATCTAGTCATAACACTATGATTATCGATTATTCTATATATGTCAACACACCCTAGTTGACCACTACAATTTTTTACTTACAACACGCAACCTTTTTAACACACGTTGATTATAAATCTTTTTTTTCAAGGTGCTAATATAATTGAGTAATACTTAACTTAGATAACATAAACCATTAATTCTAATAACTTTCATCTTGTATTATCACAGATTATTGTTTATCGAGATTTTGCAAGCTTTACTTAACTGGAGAAATTATGCGTGCTTTAACTTACCACGGTGCTAAAGATGTGCGAGTGGACAATGTCCCAGAGCCTAAACTGCAAGAAAAAGATGATGTTATTTTACGTGTGACTGCAACTGCAATTTGTGGTTCAGATTTACACTTATATCGTGGCAAAATGCCTGCAACCGAGGAAGGCGATATCTTCGGTCATGAGTTTATGGGTGTGGTTGAAGAAGTAGGCTCTGAAGTCACTGCTGTTAAAAAAGGCGATAGAGTTGTTATTCCTTTTGTTATTGCATGTGGTAACTGCTTTTTCTGTCAGCATGACCTAATGTCCGCTTGTGAGACTACAAATACAGGCCCAGGCGCTGCTATTAATAAAAAAATAATTCCGCCACCGGCTGCTTTATTTGGTTTTAGCCATTTATATGGTGGGATTCCTGGTGGACAAGCAGAATTTGTACGGGTTCCTAAAGGTAATTTTAATCCGTTCAAAGTAAATGGCTCACTGTCAGATGAGAAGGTTTTATTTTTATCAGATATTTTACCAACTGCTTGGCAGGCCGTGACTAATGCCAATATTACTAAAGGTTCAACCGTAGCTATTTATGGTGCGGGTCCTGTGGGGTTGTTATCAGCAGCTTGTGCCAAAATGTTAGGCGCTGAGCAGATCTTCGTGGTAGATCATAATGACTACCGTTTGCAGTATGCCAAAGATACGTACGGGGCTATTCCGGTTAATTTCGATAAGGTAGATGCTGCTGAATTCATCATTGAACAGACCAAAGGACATCGCGGCGTTGACGGCGTTATTGATGCGATTGGCTTTGAAGCCAAAGGCAGTATGCTAGAAACAATAATGACCAATTTGAAAATTGAAGGGTCAAGTGGTGCAGCTTTACGTCAATGTATTGCAGCTGTGCGTCGTGGCGGGGTCGTTAGTGTTCCTGGTGTGTATGCAGGACCCATTCATGGTTTCTTATTTGGTGACGCTTTTGATAAAGGGCTTACTTTCAAAATGGGCCAAACCCATGTACACAAGTATTTACCACAGTTATTAGAGTATATTGAAAATGGTGATTTATCACCTGAAGCTATTATTACTCACCGTATGAATTTGTCTGACGCTGCTAAAGGTTATGAAATTTTCGAAAAGCGTGAAGAAGAATGTCGTAAAGTCATTTTAACTCCTTAATTTTTCAAATTTACCCTTTACTTTTAACATTTAAAGGTTAGGTCATAGCTGCTTTAACGAGATTGTCTTAAATAATGGTTATCGCTAAAGCAGCTAGTAAAAAAATCTTTGACTTGCTTTTCTCTGCACACGGCAAAAAAATCATCCCCCAACCGATTTTCATGGGTTTAGGGATTAAAAAAACTAACTAACTGTCTTAGATGGTCTTAAAGCTTAGAAGTGTAAAGCAAAATAAACTTTCTTATATTTATCAGGATCATCTTTATTAGCTACAAACCCTTTGCTAACCAACTTTACCGAGTTAAATGTTTCACCTTCATCATTAGTTATCATAACAATCAAGTTTTGATCCCCAAAACTTTGGAGTTCTTTAATCAGCTCTTTAATTGTCTTAGTTCTATCTTCCCATTGCACTATACCCAAAACATAAAACCTCTAAACGATAACCTATCTATCATTTGACTTTTTTTGATATTAAATGATAGTAATATCTTGCTATTATCAATGAACATCAATTATTAAGTCTAAGTAATAGAGGGGCATTATGTCCGTTCGTATTTATGTGAGAGCCAGCACTAAGGACCAAGACGCTACTAGAGCATTAATAGATTTGGTTGCCTTCAGTAGCCGCTATGGTGATAGCTATGTTGATTACGTTGAGCACTTCAGTGGTACAAAGCTCGATAGACCAGTATTAGCTAAGTTGCTAAAGGACGCCGAGCAAGGCGATATTTTATTGGTTGAAAGCGTGGATAGGTTAAGCAGGCTATCTCAAGATGATTTTGCGATTCTAAAGCAGCGTATTAAAGACAAGGGCTTACGATTGGTGGTGGCTGACTACCAACCACACATACGATGAGTGACGGTATGACAGGTGAGATTCTAAAAGTGATTAACGATATGCTGATCGATTTATTAGCGACCATGGCAAAGCTTGATAATGACAAGCGTAGAGAGCGCATTAAACAAGGATTGGCCAACAGTGGCTATAAACCCACTGGTAAGAAAGCCAATACCGCAAAACACAATCGTATTAAAGCATTGGCCAGTCAAAACAATATGATAAAAGAAGAGATCGCTAAGGCGGTTGGTGTTGGCGTAGCTACCGTTTATCGTGTCTTAAAGCAGGTTAATAGCTGAGGTGTTTTAAATATCGACTCAACGTGATCTTTGGTCTTGATTTAAAGGAATCGCAATGTCATACGAAAATCGTTTTAATGCAATAATGCCTCATTATAATCATTATATTGCATTCATAATTGTTTTTACGCAAAATAGCTTATCTATAATCGATTGAGCCACTCATAATGAATACCCCCATCTCAGATCCTATTGGCGCAGCATGGCTTGTCCGTTATGCCAGCATCGAGCTGGTTTCCCTTTTATATGTCAGCAGTAGTATCGGTGGACGCAGACAAACCTATCTATTAGCGGGCTAAAGAGCTAGGAGAAACGCCTGAAAAACGTTCACAGCGTAGTCAGCATGACGACTATTATATCAGTGAGATGAAACGTATTTGACAGGACAGTAAATGCCGTTACGGTGCGCGTAAAGTCTGGCAGCAGATGAGAGCGGATGGTATCCATATCGCACGCTGCACGGTTGAGCGATTAATGAGACAGCATGGTCTGCAAGGCGTCTGGCGTGGCAAAGGCAAGATTACCAACAACAGCCGTGATGACCAAAAACGCGCTGATGATTTAGTCAACCGTGATTTCACGGCCCATCGCCCTAACCAGTTGTGGGTTGCAGACTTTACTTATATCAAGACAACGAGTGGCTGGGTCTATACCGCTTTTATCATTGATGTGTTTGCCCGCGCTATTGTGGGCTGGAAAGTCTCTAATCGTATGAATACTGATATGGTAATGGCGGCATTAAATCAAGCAATAGCAGATAGAAACCATCCCAAAGATATCATTCATCATAGTGATCGCGGGACTCAGTACTTATCCATTCGCTATACTTCTAGGATGACGGATTCTGGCGTCATTGCCTCTGTTGGTACCAAAGGTGATTCATACGACAATGCGTTGGCTGAAAAGGTTAACGGGCTGTATAAAACCGAGGTGATTCATTATTTAAAGCAAAACTGGACTGGTGGGAACGATGTTGAACTGGCAACCCTTGAATGGGTCGATTGGTTTAACAAAACCCGTTTGCATAGTAAAATTGGTTATGTGTCGCCCTTTGAGTTTGAGAGACGATACTATGATAGTCTTAGTGAGTCAGACAAAGCTGCCTGACTCAAGTAAACCAGACTCCGATATAGTCGGGGCGGTTCACACTTGAAGTCGCATTGTTCTACACATAACAACCGCCATGCTTGGCGGTTGTTTTTTTTATTGATTTCAATGCCCTGACATATGCGACATGGTATTAAGTAAAATCACGCCTAGCAAAATTAATCCAATACTAATAACTCCCATTAAATCGGCTTTTTGACCAAAAAACATGATGCTAACCAAAGATGTCAAAACCAATCCGACCCCTGCCCAAATAGCATATCCCGTACCTAACGGCAAAGTTTTAAGTGCCAATGATAAGCAATAAAATGACACGATAAACCCAACTGCAACCCCAACAGTTGGCAAAGGCTTAGAAAAACCCTCACTCAATTTTAACATTGAGGATGCAAAAACTTCGCTCAAAATTGCCCCTGCCAAAAATAACCAATGTGCTTGCATATTTATTGCCTTGTATTATAGAAAGTCTAATGATTATAGCTAGTTACGAATTAAAGCACAATCTTGTTTTTTAATGAAAACCCTGAGCAAAATGTCATAAAGAGACGTTAGCGTTCCATGCCCTTGCTCTGCTGTGGGTTTATCTCATTTTGGACTTCCCTAATAACTTGGTGAGTAAATCGTTCTGCTGTGCGTTGATGTTCGCCATTTGTCTGTTCTCGTTGTTTAATCTCTCGGTATATATAAGAAATTGCAGGCCACGCCTGAAGATAAAGGGCTACAGAGGGATGCCCTAAAACGAGCCGAAAAGTACGAGTTACAAAATGAGTCAATTCGATTATTACCCACTGAAAGGGTCAGGGGTTGCCTACGGTATCGCATTTCAAACGACAGTGGGATTGATGTTAGATATAACGAGAAAAGAGAAAAGGCTCATTTTAGTAATGTTCAACGCTGTGTTTCTGTTTGGGTGTGCCCTGTATGTTCAGCCTAAATTAGTGAGGGTAGAAGACAAGAATTAAGTACAGGTATGGACAACTGGACGACTCAAGGTGGTGCAGTGTATCTAATCACGTTTACCAATACTCACCATGTCGGTGATAACTTAGATGATCTACTACAGGGTCAAAAGAAAGCCTTTATCAAATTATGGGGTATGCGTAAGGTTAAAAAAACTATGAAAGCACTAGGTTATAAGGGTCGCATTGTTGCGACAGAATTTTGAACACTACCGGGGGCGGTTCATCCTTCTTCTTGAAGCGTAGGCTCTATTACACTTTTTAAAAGCGCTTCTAACGTCTCTTTTTGATCTGATTTTGCCTTAAAGTTCGCAATTATTGAAATAGTCATTATTTCACCTTGAATTTGTTTTAGGGCTTGTCCCTATTTTAAAAATGATGATAAAAATGAGATAAATTAAAGGCAAACAAGAAAAATAGCGCAGGTAATATCAAGATATTGGTCAGCTATTTGACACCGTTTGCCAAAGATTTAGCCATTTTTAGCCCATTTAGTCATAAACGCTTGAATTAGGGACACGCTCTAGAAATTTTCTAGTACAATTTTGCCTTTTGACTTGCCTGATTCAAGCAACTTATGCGCCTTCTCCAAGTTTGCAGCGTTAATGTTGCCTAGATTTTGGTTGAGGGTACTTCTAATTTTTTGCTGGTCAACTAATTGGGCAACCTGTTGCAATAGATCACCTTGCTTTTCAATATCATCGGTTTCATACATTGAACGTGTGAACATCAACTCCCAATGGATAGAAATAGATTTAGTCTTAAACGGCATAATATCAAATGTTTGTGGATCATCGATCAATCCAAGCTTGCCTTGTGGTGCAATCAGAGAAACTATTTGCTTGATATAGGTTTCTGTATGATTGGTAGAGAATACGTATTTTGGTTTTGCAATGCCTAGTGTCTCGATTTGTGCATTTAAATCTTTGCTATGATCAATGACATGGTCGGCACCCAATGATTCCACCCAAGATTTCGTTTCTTCACGTGATGCTGTTGCTATAACGGTCAGATTTGTTTTTGCTTTTAGGAGTTGGATAGCGATTGATCCTACACCGCCTGCACCACCAATAATTAAAATACTGCCAACTTCGGTTTCTGAAATTTGAAGCCGATCAAACAGCATTTCCCATGCCGTTATTGCAGTTAATGGCAATGCTGCTGCTTCTGCATTAGATACGGTAGTTGGTTTAAGACTGATAATTCGTTCATCGACTGCTTGATACTCAGCATTACTACCATCTCGGGTTAAATCGCCAGCATACCAAACAGAGTCTCCTACTTTAAACGAGGTAACTTTTGAGCCAATTTCAATAATTTCCCCAACGGCATCCCAACCTAAAATACGATCGTCTGCTTCAGACGAATTTTTTCTCACTTTGGTATCCACTGGATTCACAGAGATTGTCTGAACTTTTACTAGTACATCACGCTCTTTAAGCGTAGGCTTCGCTTTTTCAATATCTACCAATGAATTTTTAAAATCATCATGGTTATTGATAACATACGATACGGCTTTCATAGATTTGTCCTCAATTTTAAAAAAATATAGGGCGTGTTGAACATTCGACCATGGCACTGACAGCGACTATTTTTTAGGCGATTCGATGTTAAAAATAATAAGTTTAGTCATTCTAAGCGCTTATTTTTAACGATGAAGCGGCAAAAAAGAGTCCTGTCCCTGTTGTTGTCGTGAGGGCTGATGCTAAAATTGCCCCATACTGCGTTACAAATCTCGCTAAGGCATCTGCATTATCGTCGCTTTGTGCCTTGTCTGGAACAAACCCCCATATCAACAACATCACCTAAGAAAATTAGACTTCATAATCTAGCCTTATACACTATATGAATAATAGCATTCAGAGCCTTTCGACTTATCAAAATAAAATAGACCTATAGTAGGTCTACATATTATTAATATTTTGAACACTAGGATATTGAGGTGTATGCTACTTAGCAATCAATAATCCTACAGTAACTTCAAAACAATACTCATCTTTGTTAGTGATATTGACCGTCCCTTTATGAGCATTAGCAATAGCCTGAACGATAGATAAACCCAAACCTGATCCTGAATGGTGCTGGCTAGTTTTATCATGACGATAAAAGCGCTCAAACAATCGATCTGCTTCGCTTTGGTTTAGAGGTTTTTCTAGAAGGTTAGTAAAAGTTATCTCTAGCCAAGATTGCTTCGCGGTTTGAGTGTTACTTTGATCGTCTTCAAGCATCTTATAATTATTAACGGAAGTATTTGGAGTGTTGACAGTGGCTGATATTGTGACGACGCTATTACTAGCGGCGTAGTAGATCGCGTTTGATAGCAGATTAGCAAATAGCCTTTGTAATAAACCTTCATCGCCTAATACTGCCTTAAAATCTCCTAATTTTACAAAAGTTATTTTACGATCCTCGGCAATCATTTCAAAGTAATCTAACAGCTTATTGATTAGGACCTCAGTATCTACAGTAGTCACTTGCGAATCACTCAGTCCTTTTTGGGTTTTTGCTAGCAGTAGCATGTTGTTAATCATCGCCGATAATTGCTCTAAGGTGTCATGTTGCTGATGTAATTGTTCGACATATTCCTCTTCCTCTCTAGGCTTATTTAACATGACTTGCGTTTGCGTAATCAGCGTCGCTATTGGCGTGCGTAGCTCATGCGCGATATTGTCTGAAAATCGCGACAACGACTCAAAATTGCTTTCAAGCTTAGCCATCATCGAGTTATAGGATTCTGCTAAAGGTCTTAGCTCTAATGGCATATCACTAACTATTACTCTTTCGCTCAATCTTTCAGGATGAATACCTTTCATCCTTTGCACGATAGTGGATAAAGGGGCAAAACCCCAATACACGCTTAAGGCTGCTATTGAAACCAACAGTAGTGTGATGGCAAATAGGATCAGACTAAGTTGACGGTTAAACTGTAATAAATACTGATGATGCACGTCAATGGGTAAGGCGATAAGGGCAAGCATGTCATCGTCTCCAATAACCATAGCTCGATAACGTCTGTCTTTAATATTTATTACAAACTGTCTGTCATCATGATTTTGCTGTAATGATAATAGGTTAAAGTCGGCACTTAATTCATTAGCAAAGTTTTTGGGAGTACTAGATAGCAATCGCCCCTCTTTATCAGCAATGATAGTTTTTAGATCGTAATCTAGCGCTGATGAATGCAGGTGATCATCATTTTCTGTGGCTATTGTAGGAAGTAGATTTGAAGAAGCTTTCGAGCTTAGCGGTTGTTGAGTGTTTGATGGACTTTGAGGCTTAGGTAGTGTCTGAGAGGCTATTTGGTTATCCGCCTCTGTTACGCGCTTACGTAGATTAAAGGCTGCGTGGGTAATGATTTCAGCATCCATTTGCTCAAAATGGCCTTTAACAGAGTGCTGTACCCAGATATAGACTATCAACTGCGATAAAACGACAAATATCGTCAATAAAAACACAGTTCGCCATAGTAAGGGTAAGCGTCGATTGTCCAATCTATTTATCATATTGGCTATCTTCCGTTTCGCTGGCAGCTTTATTACTAGCTGAAACGTCGACAGCATCTAATCGGTAGCCCATGCCACGCACAGTATGAATTAGCTTGGTATCAAACTCATCGTCTATTTTTATACGCAGACGTCTTATTGCCACATCAATCACATTAGTATCGTTATCAAAGTTCATATCCCATACTTGTGAAGCAATGATTGAGCGTGGTAATACTTCACCGCGGCGCTCTAATAGAAACTGTAATAGGGAGAACTCTTTTGCGGTTAGTTTAATGGGCGTGTCTCCTCTATGTACAGTGCGCTTGGCAATGTCCATTTTGAGATCCGCTATTTGCATGAGCGTACTTTTATAGTCGGCTTGATTGGCGCGTCGTAATAAGCTTTTTATCCTGACTATTAACTCTGCAAAGGCAAAAGGTTTGGTCAGATAATCATCACCGCCAATCTCAATCCCCTTGATTTTGTCATCTAAATCATCTTTTGCGGTTAGAAATAACACTGGCGTATGCTTGCCAGCCGCTCGGTAATTACGTACTAGCTCAAAACCGCTAACATCAGGCAGCATAACATCCATGAGTATCACGCTAAACTCTTCAGTCATCATAGCATGGTAGCCATCTAAACCTGTCAGCTGATGATCAACAATGAAGCCTGCTTCACTTAAGCCTTTTTTTACATATTCGCCGAGTTTTAATTCATCTTCTACTAGTAGTACTTTCATAGTAATCCTTCAATATAATTATGATTTTATAATACCCAAATCAATATAAATGACAAAACGGACTGGTATCTGACAAAGATGTCATGCGCTCGTCATCAAATGGTCAGTCTTCGTTTGTTAATCTATACCTATAGTACATAGCGGCTCATTCTTGATACGAGTAGCTACTATGAATTATTACTACAGGTAATTAGTTTCAATATTTAATAATTTATTAAGGATGTTATATGAAAAGCTATCGTTCATTCAAAAAAGTGGTGCTGCTATCCGCTTCGATGCTTATCGGTATATCAGCAGCTAATGCGCATACTACCAATCTAAGCACTTCAATTATCGATAATTGCGATAACTTAACTACGTTTGCCAGAAATCTAGATCACAATAACGCGCAGATGTCTGATGCTCAAATGAAAAGCTATGTTGATGCACGAGTCGCTTGCCAAGTTCAGCATCAAGATCAACATCTGCAGTCTGAAAAGTATTTTATAAAAAAATATGGTAGCGATCGTGATAGAAATGCTGATGCCATACTAAATGAATACGTGCCGGATTAAAATATAAAAGTAGCAAGATGACAATATTGTCATCTTGCTGTCATCTCTCTGTCAGAATCAATAAGTTATGCTTTAGACTGGTTATGCTTTAGACTGAATTAATATCCTAAAGCTTTATGTACCCTCAACTAAATCAATTAAGGATTAACCATGTCACTCTTTAAATCAAAGTCTTTACCTAAAGCAATCGTAGCCACTGCCGTCGCTCTAGTCGTTTCAACCTCAGCTCTAGCACATGATCCTAAAATGCATGCTGAAAAAGATCAAATGAACTGTGAAAAAATGCAAAAGCATATGGATATGATGGGAAAAATGGATCATAGCAAGATGGACATGAGCGATCCTGCCATGAAAGCGATGATGGCTAACATGGGTAAAATGAAGCAAATGTACCAAAAACACTGCGTAACAGATAAAAGTGACTCTTAAACATTGATTTTATAAATCCTTTATTACTGCTAGATAGTTTCATCAATCAGTAATAAGGGTTTGTAGGAAATATTTGTAGACGCTAAGAGTAGGGTATTAAAGAAAATGGATTATAGGATAAACCCATGAAGTTTTTACTAGGAGTACTTTTCACTGTCGTGGTCGCTATTGTTGGTGTCTTTACTGTGGTTATGAGTGGTGTCATTAATATTGGCGCTGATCAAGGACATAGTCCATTGGTTTATAATTTCTTGGAGACGGCTCGCACCCGTTCAATAGCCTACGCTAGCAAGGACATTATTGTTCCAGATTTAGAAAAAGTAGAGATGATTAGCTCAGGCGGTGCCGATTACAAAGATATGTGCGCAGGCTGCCATTTGTCTCCTGGGGTAGAGAGCACTGATTTTAGTGAGAGCCTATACCCTAAGCCACCTAATTTCACTAATGCGCAAGTAGTTGATCGTTATAAAACGGATGCAGGAGCTCAGCAAAGTTTTTGGGCGATTAAGCACGGTATTATGGCATCAGGCATGCCAGCATGGGGTGCTTCTCATGACGACGATAGAATGTGGGCAATGGTCGCTTTTATTAGATCACTACCTGAGTTAAATGAGAATCAGTATACCATGCTAACCACTAGACTGGATGATGACATGATGGATATGTCACTGAATAGCGACATGATGGATATGTCAGAAGGTGGAGCTGGAATGCAGCATTAATTCTTCCATATTCCTTTATAAAAGCGCAGTGTTAAATAGTGCTGCCTTTTGGGATTTAAACTTTGCCTATACTACTAGTTATAGGGTATAAATCTTTAGAAAGTTCAACAGATAAGCAGACGCTTAGGAGTAAGTTATGAGACGCTATATAAATATAATGGGCAATGGACATAAAAAGGTATCAGCTTCTGCTCTTTTACTAGTAGCAACGTCAACAGTAATGGCTTGTAGTCAGCCCGATACTAGTGTTTCAAATTCTACTCAAACTGAGCCAACGCTTGCCACCAAAAGTGCTCAAATAGAGCAACCACAACCGCAAATGATGTCTGTCAGTGCTAATTCAGGTACTGGGTCGACAATTCTACAAAACGTCTCGGCTACAGTTTACAAAGATGCTAATTGTGGCTGCTGCAAAGAATGGGTAGGCTATGCCGAAGGTCATGGTCTAAGCGCAACTGCGCAAGACGTTACAGATTTATCTTTATTTAAAGAGCGTTACGGTGTCCCGCAGCAAATGCGCTCTTGTCATACCACCGTCACTACTAATGGTTATGTTTTTGAAGGTCACGTTCCTGCCAAATACATGGCACAGTTTCTAGCCAATCCGCCAACTGATTCCATCGGTCTTGCGGTACCGAGTATGCCAGTTGGTAGTCCGGGCATGGAATATCAAGATAAATTTATGCCCTATAAAGTCATGCAATTGAACAAGGATGGCAGCACTCAAGTGTATGCGGCTATTGAGTCGCCAGCGCAGCAGATGTAGTTCTATTAATAAGTTATCAGATATATAAGTTCAACTCTCATTTCATGGATTAACTTAGGTCAATATTATGAATAAAAACAGATTTAACCGCAGGCGTTTTTTGACAGGGTCATCCACCTTGCTCGGCGCGTCGATGCTATCCACACTACCGACGATGGCTAATAGTGCTTTAACTAAAAGCCAAAATGTCGTAGTCAATAGTGATAGAGCCGATCACATTGTACCTATACTAACGGGTAATGAATTTGATCTTTATGTCAGTGAGAAGATGATAACGGTCAACGGCAAGTCAAGCATGGCAACGCTGATAAATGACTCACTGCCTGCGCCAACGCTTAAGATGCAAGAAGGCGATACGGTCACCATTCGAGTCCATAATCAGCTGAATGAGTCGACCTCTATTCACTGGCATGGCCTCTTAGTGCCGTTTGAGATGGATGGCGTACCGGGTATCAGCTTTGATGGTATTCCTGCGGGTAGCACCTTCACGTACAAATTTAAACTGACACAGTCAGGCACTTATTGGTATCACTCGCATACTGGCTTCCAAGAGCAGACCGGTATGCGCGGGGCTATTGTGATTGAACCTAAAGGGCGCGAACGCTATCCTATCGAGGAAGATCACGTTATCCTGCTTAGTGATTGGACGCATCGCGATCCGCATAATCTGCTAAAACTACTTAAGCAGCGTGCTGACTTTGATAATTATCATCTGCCAGACTTTAAAAAGCTATTGTCCGATATTGCCGCTACGGATCTTGAGGCGGCTTATGATAAACGTAAAGTGTGGAACCAGATGCGCATGATGCCGACTGATTTTACTGATTTATCTGGTGAGACCACGTTTACTTATCTTATGAATGGTAAAACGACAGCGGCTAACTGGACGCAACTTGTCAAGGCTGGACAGCCTGTCAAACTACGCTTTATCAATGGTTCAGCGCAGACGATATTTGATGTACGCATCCCCGGCCTAAAAATGAAAGTCGTCGCGACGGATGGGATTGATGTCAGTCCCGTCGATATCGATGATTTCCGTATTGGGGTGGCCGAGACTTATGATGTCATCGTGACGCCCACTAAAGACGCGCATACCATATTTGCTCAAAACATAGATCGGTCAGGCTATGTTGCGACAACGCTTGCTACCAAAAAAGGTGCTCGTCCTGCGATACCTGCTATGGACAAAATCGAATGGCTGACGATGGCCGACATGATGGGCGCCATGGGATCGAATGGCTATAACGCTAAACATGCCAAAACAGAATATGACTTTAAGTCCGATATGCGCGTTGATAGTCCGCGTATGAACCTTGATGACCCTGGTATTAATCTACGTAACATTGATAGAAAGGTTTTGAATTATAGTCAGTTGCGCTCTGTCGGCGATGAGATAATGGCAGAGCAGCGCAAACCCACCAGAGAGATTGAAATACATCTGACGGGAAACATGGAGCGCTATATTTGGGCTCTAGACGGGGTTATGTTCAAAGATGCCGCACCGGTCAATATTAAGCCGGGTGAGCGCGTGCGTATTACCTTAGTCAATGACACCATGATGAATCATCCCATGCATTTGCATGGTATGTGGAGCGATCTGCGGATGCCTTCAGGTGAGTTTCAAGTACGTAAGCATACGATAATGGTACAGCCTGCACAAAAGATAAGCTTTGATGTCACCGGAGAAGCTGGCAGATGGGCATGGCATTGCCACTTGCTCTATCACATGGAAGCAGGGATGTTTAGAGAAGTTGCCGTTGTTTAATAAACCTTCGAATATGAGCCTTATTATGAAAATATATAAAGTAGGTCTACCGTTTATTGGCATGTCATCTTTGATGCTACTAATGTCACCTTTAGCAAACGCTGCTGAGATGTCGAACATGGATCATGGCAGTATGGACATGTCTGGTATGGATATGTCAGATATGGATCACAGCAGCATGGACATGTCTGGTATGGATATGTCAGATATGGATCATAGTGGTATGGATATGTCAGGCGATATGTCGGATATGGATCACAGTGGTATGGATATGTCAGGTGACATGTCAGATATGGATCACAGTGGCATGGATATGTCGGGCGATATGTCAGGTATGGATCATAGTGGCATGGATATGTCAGGCATGGACCATGGCAGTATGGATATGTCAGGAGGTATGCAAGGTGGTAAAGCTCCAGCTGATGCTCGCAGTCCTGACTACTCGAACGGTGTTCCCTATGGTCGCTTTGGTAAGCCTGTGATGATGGATAGCTTACCGTTATGGGGTGTGTCAGTAGAAACTTTGGGCTATCAGTTTGAGAATGACCAAATCGATTTTGAGTTTGATACGTGGTACGGTACTGATAGTAATCGTGTCACTCTACGCAGTGAAGGTAGTGCTCAAACTAACGATGATAAAGAAATTGATAGCTTAACCTCACTCGCTTATTGGAAGCCGCTCGGTATCTTCTGGAATGGAGAAGCGGGTATTGCTTATAATACTGAAAACGATAAGTCCGCAATCATGGCAGGCATTGTTGGTACGGCGCCGTACTTCGTTGAGACTGACGCAAGAGCTTATCTATATACTGATGGTCAAGTCCAGCTTGATCTTGGGACAGCGTACGAGTGGCGCTTAGATCAGCGTTGGGTGGTCAGACCAGAGCTGGAGCTGACTGCCTTTAGTAAAGATGATACCGATAACGGTATTACTAAAGGATTTAATGAGTTTGAAGCTGAAGTTAGGCTGGCTTATGAGACATTCAGTCGTCAGCTCGCGCCTTATGTTGGTTTCAGCTACAAGAGCGCCTTGGGTGATGCGCGAGACTTACGTCGTCAAGAGGACGAAGACGTTGATTCTAATAGTCTGACTGCTGGTGTGATGTTTTGGTTCTAGTGTTAACCATGTAAGTAACAACAGTTTATAACACTAGCTCTAAAAAAAGGCACCTCTTTATTTAGGTGCCTTTTTACTAAATTAAGGACAAGAATATGAATAACCATATGGATAATAAACAGAAGCAAATGAACCCTTATGTAAAGTTCACAATCATGATTTTAACATCCACAGTGGTGATGTTTATCATGATGTATTTTAATACTTATCAATGGGATCACGTTTATTTTAGCGAAACCAGAGCTTATATGGCGTTATATATGGGCGCTATGATGGCTATTATTATGCTCGCCTTTATGACCAATATGTATAAAAAGACTAAGGTCAATCTAATGGTTTATGGGATTAGTGTCGTGCTATTTGCCTTTGGTTTATGGGGCGTTAGATCACAACAAACGGTCGATCAAGTGGATTGGATGCAGGCGATGATACCGCATCACTCGATTGCTATTTTGACCAGTTCGCGTGCTGATATCGAAGATCCACGTGTACGTCAGCTTGCTGATGACATTATCGAAGCACAAAAGCGTGAAATCGGTGAGATGCAAGCACTTATTGATGAGTTGGAATAATATATTATGATACCAATAAGTAAGCTCTTCTTTAAAAACTATTTACTATATCGCGTCTTTTAATTCTAACTATACCTACTCCTTACTTCAAAAATAACCTGTAAAACTGAAGTTCTACGAAGAAATAGATTAAGGTCGAATAAGTATGAAACAAGATAGAACGACTCGCTATCAGAAGGATAGTTTGACATTATCAGGAACAGTTATGCTAGGTACCGGTGTCATGATCGGTGCTGGTATTTTCGCTCTGACCGGTCAGATG
The DNA here is from genome assembly GCF_040309765.1 of Psychrobacter sp. TB20-MNA-CIBAN-0197. Classification (NCBI taxonomy): domain Bacteria; kingdom Pseudomonadati; phylum Pseudomonadota; class Gammaproteobacteria; order Moraxellales; family Moraxellaceae; genus Psychrobacter; species Psychrobacter sp. TB20-MNA-CIBAN-0197. The sequence continues at coordinate 45,718 of NZ_JBEOPC010000015.1, read as the reverse complement.
GCTCAGATGACGGGTTCGCTTTTCCCACTTGCTTTTCTAGCCGCCGCAATCGTTGTTTCTTTTAGTGCCTATTCTTATATCAAAATCTCTAACGCTTACCCGTCGGCTGGCGGTGTTGCAATGTACCTGCATCAGGCATACGGAGATCGTTTACCGACTGGATTTAATGCCATGCTGATGTATTTCTCCATGGTTATAGCGCAGAGCTTTTTGGCCCGGACGTTCGGGTCATACACTATGCAGTTATTCGGTGGCGATGACAGCGGTCGCATGGTATCCATCCTTGGCGCCGCGCTTATTCTTGCTGCGTTCTTTATCAATTTACTTGGTAATCGTTGGATTCAGGGGGTTGCATCGGTTATCGGTATTATAAAAATTGTCGGTATTCTTATATTCGGGTTGGTTGGTATCTGGCTAGCTGATAGCTTTGCAGTTGATTCTTCTACATTAGGTGACACTAATACTGTTGGTGACTTTCTTGGCGCAACGGCGCTAGGCATACTGGCATTTAAAGGCTTTACCACGATTACCAACAGTGGCTCGGAAGTAAAAAATCCTCATCGCAACGTCGGCCGTGCCATTGTAATATCAATCGCAATATGCGTAGTTATTTACACTCTAGTCGGTTTCGCGGTGTCTAGTAATCTATCTCTTGCCGAAATCATCGAAACTAAAGATTACTCCTTGGCTGCCGCCGCACGCCCAGCACTTGGCGACTATGGTCTATGGTTCACAGTTGCAATCGCAATGGTAGCTACCGCTGGCGGCCTCCTTGCTAGCATCTTCGCAGTCTCTCGTATGCTTGCTATGTTGACTGAGATGAAGCTGGTGCCTCATCGTCATTTGGGAATGCCGGGAAGCGTTCAAAAACATACGTTGGTCTATACTGTGGTGTTGGGTTTAGCTTTTACGACGTTATTTGACTTATCACGAATTGCAGCGCTTGGCATTGTTTTCTATCTAATTATGGATATCGCCATTCATTGGGGTGTTTTGCGATACCTTCGTCAGGATATAAAGGCGGTGATGTGGGTGCCTATAGTGGCCATACTTCTTGACCTGTTGGTTCTCGGCGGTTTTGTCTGGATTAAACTAAACTCAGATCCATTCGTACTTGGCGTAGCAGTCGTCACTATTGTAGTGATTGCTGTGGCTGAGCAGGTTTACCTGAAATCTTCAGCGAGGAAAAAAGCTATCGAAAAAGATACGCTTGCAGACCATCATTGACAGTAACATCAAAGAGTTTACAGAAAATTGTTTGGTTAAAAATTGCATAGATTTAAGTGTCTGCTTACTATCTTCAAGAATTGATTTCATGCAATACGATATTCATAAAGACAACAGGGAAAGTAAGCTATGAATGAGTCATTTAATCACGCTGGAACTTGGGGTCTCGCACTAATTGTTATTGTTCTGATTTCTTGGTTCTTTTACCGTTATTTCGCACCAAAGAACTGGCGTGAATGGGCGGGTGCTGGTGTAGTTCAGGCTTTCATTATTGCACTTTACGCAGAAATGTATGGCTTTCCGCTCACTATATATTTATTAGTACGGTTTTTTGGTTTGGACAGCCAATATGTCAGCGCTAGCTTATGGTCGACCCTTGTTGGTTTAGGTGAGACAGGCATGATGATCTCAATGCTACTCGGCTATGCTATTGCATTTTTAGGAGTCGGTCTTTTTGCTCAAGGTTGGCGCCAAGTCCACAAAGCACGAGGGGAAAATCGTTTAGTAACTGATGGACTCTATGCCTACGTACGTCATCCTCAGTACACCGGGTTGTTTATTGCACTGTTCGGTGAGGGTGTGGTGCATTGGCCAACTCTGTTTTCAATCGGTCTGTTTCCAGTGATTGTGCTTGTATACACATGGTTAGCTCGACGTGAGGAACGGCATATGTTTGAAGAGTTTGGTAAAGACTACCTTACTTACAAACAGCAAGTGCCAATGTTTATTCCTCAATGGGGTCAATGGCGTCAACTTGCCGCCGCCGCACGAGTTAAAAAGTAATATCAATACAGGATAAAGCTTTAATTCATACAAATCCTTAGAGTTAGCATGGTTAGATACGATTGGTTATCTTGAGCTTGAACCACATCATACAATAGTGAGGATTACTAAGATGGTCAAATCAAACTTAACAACAAGTACTTTAAGGATTGCCCCTGTTGGCAATAGTGTATCGTTGTTTCTACTTATTAGTTATCTATTATGCATAGGGTTTGGTTTACTCGCACCCGAACAGATAGCGATGCACGAAGCTTGGGCACCTCTACTACCTGGCTTTGAGTGGTTAACATGGACAGGTTTTCTAATTGGACTTGTAGAATCATATCTTTACGGTTGGTATTTCGCCATCTTGTTCGTGCCACTATATCGTTGGTTCGCCAAAGTGCGCTAAAGATATTGATATATTAACAGTCAGTAAACCTCTTCGGTTCGAGTAAAAATTAATTGAAGAGTTGGAGTGATCACAGTTTAGACTGAGGAGAAATCATAATGAATGGGTCAATGCATGGCATGATGAACGGCTCAATGATGTATGGCATGGGCTGGGTTATGATGCTTATCTGTTTGTTATTCACCCTACTATTTTTCGCAGTACTAGTACTAACAATCATGGCACTGCTCAAGTATTTGCGTGATAAAAACTAAATTCCAATTGAAAAGTATAGAAATTATTTTTTAGAGGTTTTTAGATTAATGATTAGATGAATAGCAATCGAGGATTGATGATAGTGCTTTAAGAGTTGTACTTATTATAAATATTTATTGTCTTCAAGGAGTGGTTTTATGAAACATATTGCCGATGAAAAATCTATCAAAGGTGGTCAGTACGATAAAGTACCAGAAAATTATAGTGGTACGGTTTATATCTGCCCGATGCATCCTGAGGTTAGAGATACTGAAAAGAGCGATTGTCCGATATGCGGCATGTTTCTTAAACCTGAAGACGAGGTTGCTGAATCCAACAACCATGAAGATAGTCATGCGCATTGTCATAAAGCGGATGCTAATAATAGTACTGAGTTAAAGTCTGTCGAAGACGATAAGTACGACAAGATACCGGAAAATTATAGCGGTACGGTCTATATTTGTCCTATGCATCCAGAAGTAAGAGATGTTGAAAAAAGTGACTGCCCAATATGTGGCATGTTTCTTAAACCTGAAGACGAAGTTGCTAAAGATGATAGTCACGCTAGCTGTCATGGAAAGGATACTGATAGTAGCGGAGTAAAATCTGTTAAAGGCGGTAAATACGATAAAGTACCTGCTGATTACGATGGCACGGTATATACCTGTCCTATGCATCCTGAAGTGAGAGACGTTAGAAATAGCGGTTGTCCGATATGTGGTATGGCGCTTGAGCCCGAAACGCTTACTATCGGTGAAGAGGACACCTCAGAGCTTGACGACATGACTCGTCGTTTTTGGATATGTACCGTGTTGACTGTACCGCTATTAATATATGTGATGAGCGGTATGTTTGGAGTTGACTTTAGTCAGTATGGTATACCTTCACAGGTTTTACAATGGGCTGAGTTAGTGCTCGCGACCCCTGTAGTGCTTTGGGGCGCCGCCCCGTTTTTCGTTCGTGGCTGGCAGTCTATAAAAAGCCGCAATCTAAATATGTTTACTTTGATTGCGATAGGCGTAGGCGCTGCTTATATTTTTAGTATTGTCGCGACCTTTTTTCCCGATATTTTCCCAGACAGTTTCAGAGATGCCTCTGGTCAAGTCGGAGTCTACTATGAAGCAGCAGCTGTCATTGTAACCTTGGTGCTACTGGGTCAAGTATTAGAGCTCAAAGCTAGAAGTCAAACTTCAGGTGCGATTAGAGCTTTGCTTGAGCTCGCACCACCAACCGCAAGACGTGTCGATGAAAACGGTGAAGAAGTCGAAGTCTCGCTTGATGAGGTCGTCACTGGCGATAAGCTACGGGTTAAACCAGGTGAGAAACTACCCGTAGATGGTACAGTGATCGATGGTAATAGTAGTGTTGATGAATCAATGGTGACGGGTGAGCCAATCCCTGTATCAAAAGTAGCAGGAGATACAGTGACTGGTGGTACGGTAAATGGCACCGGAACGCTATTAGTCGAAGCGGTCAATGTTGGAGCAGATTCAGTATTATCTAAAATTGTACAAATGGTTGCTGAAGCCCAGCGTAGCCGCGCGCCTATCCAGCGCTTGGTAGATCAAGTGGCGGGTTGGTTCGTACCTATTGTTATTGTCACCTCTATCATAACCTTTATTGTCTGGGCGATATTCGGCCCTGAGCCCGCTATGGCCTATGCTTTGGTTAACGCGATTGCGGTACTGATTATTGCTTGTCCTTGTGCCCTTGGTCTAGCGACGCCGATGTCCATTATGGTTGGTACCGGCAAAGGCGCGCAAAACGGCGTCCTCATCAAAAATGCTGAAGCGTTAGAGAGTATGGAAAAAGTCGATACCATTGTCGTCGACAAGACCGGAACACTGACCGCTGGTAAGCCCGAGCTTACCGCAATTGATGCGCAGGTAGGTCAAGATGAAGACGAGTTCCTCGCATTGGTAGCCTCAGTAGAAAGCGCTAGCGAGCATCCTTTAGCAGAAGCTATCGTTAGAGCAGCTCAAGAAAGATCACTCATTATTCCTAAAGCTACTGACTTTAATTCGACTACTGGCGAAGGCGTACAAGCCGTGGTCGATGGTAAGAAAGTCGCTATTGGTAACTCTAAGCTTATGGAAAGCCTAAATAGTTTTGATAATGAGCTGTCCACTAAAGCTGATGTCCGTAGAAAAGACGGTGAAACGGTAATGTTTGTGGCTATAGACGGTAAAGCTGCTGGTATTATTTCAGTTGCTGACCCTATTAAACCAAGCACTAAAGAGGCTATTTCACTGCTTCATGACGCAGGTTTAAAAGTTGTGATGCTAACCGGTGACAACGAAAAAACCGCGCAGGCAGTCGCCAATAAACTAGGTATTGATGAAGTTCATGCGGATGTCTCACCAGAGGATAAAAACCGTATCGTCAAAGAAATGCAAGACAGCGGTAAATTGGTCGCTATGGCGGGTGATGGTATCAACGACGCACCAGCGCTAGCGCAAGCTAATGTTGGTATCGCTATGGGAACCGGTACCGATGTGGCGATGGAGAGTGCGGGCATTACCCTGCTAAAAGGTGATTTAATGGGCATTGCCAAAGCTTATAAGCTTAGCCACGCCACCATGCGCAATATCAGACAGAATCTGTTTTTTGCCTTTATCTACAATGCACTTGGTGTTCCTATTGCCGCAGGTGTGCTCTATCCCATATTTGGGCTTCTGCTCAGTCCGATGATAGCAGCGGCAGCGATGAGCTTGTCGTCATTCTCGGTGATTGCTAACGCGCTGCGATTGCGCCGTTTGAAACTATAATTCTGGTACGGTAAAAAGTGTTCTAAAGCACACTGACACATACTGGTCTAAACAAGATCACAAAATATAAGGATACCGTTATGGGCAGCTTTTCTATTACACATTGGCTGATTTTATTGGTCGTAGTGGTGGTCGTATTTGGTACTGCCAAGCTTAAAAATGCAGGTAAAGATTTAGGCGGTGCGGTGAAGGGTTTTAAAGAAGCGGTCAAAGATGAAGAACCTGAGAATGCTCGCAAAAATCATGTGCTTAGCCATGAAAATAGTACGCCAGCTGCAAGTAATGATTTAAATACGCGTGTAGGTAATCAGGCTGATGATATGGAAATCAGCCCTATTTCCACTGATGACCAGCCTAAAATATGAAGCGCGCCGCTTATAAATAGCGGCACTAAGTAGTCTATTAATATATGTGACTGTTATGTTTGATATTGGGTTTTCCGAATTACTCTTGTTTGGCGTCATTGCTTTAATCGTATTGGGCCCAGAAAAACTGCCGCAAGCCGCACGTACCGCTGGGCAATGGTATGCCAAACTGCGCCGTACAGTATCCACTCTACAATCTGAAATAGAAGCTGAGCTTGATCTAGCTGAGACACGAAAACAGATGCAAGATGAGCTGGCAAAGATTCGTCAGACTGAGACAGACATGCGGCGTGAGTTAGCCGAGATGCGCGGTAGTATGGATAAGTTTGAAAACTCGCAAAACCAAAGCTTAGATACTTCCTATCAGTCAAACACTCCTCAGCAGCAAAATCATCAGCCAGATACTTCCTCTTCTTCAGCTATAGAGAAGGGGGATAAATGAGCTTATTTAAGCGCCAAAAAAGTCGCCAAAGAAAGTTAGCAAATACAGATGCTAAGGCGTCAGATGCTACCCATAATGTTGAGACTGATAATGTGCTGAATGTGCTTAGCGACATGCCTATTACTGAGCATTTGATTGAATTACGCAAGCATCTCATCAAAATATGCGTAGCCGTTTTGATCGTCTTCTTAGCATTGGTAGGGTTTTCGCGTGAGCTCTACAATCTTTTATCAGACCCTCTGGTTGCGCAGCTGCCTGCGAATTCGACTATGATTGCTACTGATATTACCTCGAACTTTATGGCACCTATTCGCTTGACGATTTTCGTTGCTGCCTTTGTAGTGATGCCGTATATTCTGTATCAAATTTGGTCATTTATAGCGCCTGGATTATATAAAAAAGAGAAAAAAATCACTATTCCAGTGCTGATATCTTCGATATTCCTATTTTATTCTGGTGTCGCTTTTGCCTACTTTGTGGTACTCAAAGGCGTATTGAAGTTCTTTATTTTATTCGCTCCGCAAAACGTTATACCTATGACCGATATCGACAGTTATTTAAGCTTTGCGCTAAAGTTATTTATGGTATTTGGACTCACTTTTGAGATTCCAGTGGTTACTTTATTATTGATAATGGTCGGTATCATATCCACTCAGAGTCTAGAGAGTAAGCGCCGATATATCATCGTCGGTTGTTTTGCTGTGTCAGCGGTAGTCACACCGCCCGATGGGGTGTCAATGCTATTGCTCGCGATTCCAATGTGGCTACTGTTCGAGTTAGGTTTGTTTTTAGCGAAAGTACTCATTAAAGAAGAGCGTAAAACCGTATAACCTTGCAAAGTAGCTAATTTATAAACTAGATATATTGCAAATTAAGTATCTTGCAAAATGACTATTTCGTAAAGTAACTATAAAAATAACCTTATCTTAAACATTTAAGACACTTTTTTTATTTTGGCTGTCCCCTAAACCCTATCAGTACATTCAACTTAGTAATGAGATTTAAATGGAATTCCTAATTAATAATAAAAACAAAACGAATGATAATCTGGCAAATCAGCTTAATCAAGAGTGCTATTGCCGTACTTTAGATCGTAAAGCGCTTAATAACAGCCTGCAAGATCAATTAGTAAACACAAGAGATAATCCACTAGGAGCCAATGAGCTTAATAAGCTGTTTTCAGCGACACCGGTGTTTGTCCCTAAGACAGAGATAGAAGCAATGGTGCGAATCATCGCAGCTATTGAGTCGACTGCTAGACTACCGTCATATCAACAGCAAGTACTGTCGTGGGCACCAGAAATAGCTGCTTTCGACCCAGGCCCAATAGGGGCCCTCATGGGTTATGACTTTCACTTGGGGAGCGATGACCCCAAGCTTATTGAGATCAATACCAATGCTGGAGGCGCATTTTTAAACGTAGCACTTGCCCGCGCACAAAAACACTGCTGTCGCCCCTCAGAGCAAAGTGTTGCTACTACTAAAATGCTTGATGGGTTTGAAGAAGCGGTCGCTAATATGTTCATACAAGAATGGCAGCGACAATCGGCAACTAGCATGCCCAATCGCATTGCTATTGTGGATAATGAGCCCAAAAGCCAGTTCATGTATTTGGAGTTTCAGCTGGCCTGCCAACTACTTCAAGCTAAAGGCATTGATACCGTTATACTCGATCCGTCTGAGCTTAACTATGCTGATGGTGTACTGACAGCTCATAGCAAGCCCATTGATATGATCTATAATCGGTTAGTCGATTTCGCCTTTGAAAACCCCAACCACGCCGTGCTTAAAAGTGCCTATTTAGAGGGTGCGGTAGTAGTAACCCCCAATCCGCATGCCCATGCTATATTCGCTAATAAGCGCAACCTGACTTTACTATCCGATACGCAAACTTTGCAGTCGTGGGGACTAGGTGATGATGATGCAGAATATCTAAAAAAGTCAGTACCAACTACCAGAATGGTTACAAAAGAGGATGCAGCAGAATTATGGCGTACTCGGAGACAATTGTTTTTTAAGCCAGTAGCTGGTTATGGTAGTAAGGGCGTTTACCGTGGCAGCAAGATTACCCGCCGCGTATTCGAGACTATTTTAGATGAAAGCTATATTGCGCAGACCTTTATCCCTGCTACAGAGCGATCAATAAAGATTGATGATGTGGTGACGACTAGAAAGGTAGATATACGTCTTTATACCTATGCAGGACAGCTGCTACTAACTGCTGGGCGTATCTATCAAGGCCAAGCGACTAACTTTCGCACACCAGGGGGTGGCTTTGCGCCTGTTTTTCAAGTCTGAACATAGCATGAACATGTAGCTTTGGCTTCTTAAGTAACGTTTACTAGTTTAATTATTCTGCATACCAACTTATCAATAAAACATCATGCTGAATTGGAAAGATGATGATCCAAACCGTTATCCACTACTTCCTGCATTTTGGCATGCCGTTGATTATTGCCTATACTTTTTTTCGTGATGATTACAAACGAGTATATTTGATTCTTTTAGCAACCATGCTGGTAGATTTAGATCACTTGCTAGCAACACCTGTTTTCTTACCTGATCGCTGTAGTATTAATTTTCATCCATTACATACTTACTATGCAATGGCAGTTTATGCGGCTATGCTATTTCTACCAAAGCCCTATAGAATAATTGGTCTAGGATTGTTACTACATATGCTGACTGATTCAAATGACTGCGTAATGACCTATCTGAATAGACTCTAGTGCTTATGCGTAGTCGTTAGCTATAGTGAAAAAATTATACAGGATTAGTTAAAATAAATAGGGTAATCTTCCTTTAATGTCGTTCCTTCCTCAAAAAGGATAAAAAATGATTCTGGCAATTATAATGGCAGCGATTCTAATCGCTGTCTGCACAGCAATACATTATGGCGTATTAAAATTCTCGTCACAGTTTGTGACGCCGTCGCGCCATCCGGGACACTGCCTTGGGGTCGCAGTCGGCTCAATTGTAATTGCTCACACGTTCGAGGCCTTGCTTTACGCTGCTGGCTTTTGGATTGCTGTTTACGGCTTTGAAATCGGTAACCTCGTATCGTCCTCATCTAGCGATAGTAGCTCCCTTAATTTTATGGACTACTTTTACTTCTCGCTAGTTAACTTCACAACGCTTGGGCGAGGCGATCTCATGCCTACTGGACATCTACGATTTATGGCCGCGATGGAAGCCTTTCACGGTTTCCTACTGATCACAGCCTCTGGAAGCTTTGTTCTTCAGGTCATGAGTGGTAAAAAACCCCTCTCAAGTTAGCTACAAGCTCTCTCAACTATAGGTCGCGCTGAGATCCATAACTCACGTCAGGACACCGATATTATTCTGACACAGAAAAAATAGTTCAAATCGTTATAAGGAATAAAGCTATGAATCCAAACAATAAAGACCAACAAGACATTCATCAGTCTGCTATTGCTAATAAAACGTTAAATACTGATGACAACTGGATTAAGAAAATATGGGCGTGGGCAGATGAGTTTGAGCTTAAGGACTCTGAAATTCCTCGTGACAAAGAGCCATTGCTAGCCCTAAAAAAGCTAGAGATCGTAGAGCCTGAACTCGATGAGCAGCACTCAAGAGACGTCTATAGAATAGCCTATCTACCCGATGAGCTCACCAAGCTTACAAATCTAGTAGAAATAACTATCAGTGGCATATCTTCAAGCCAGCTACCGCCCAATATCGGTAAGCTCACTAACCTAACCAAACTGTCTATTAGTCACTCTAAACTTGTCGCATTACCTGAGAGCATCGGGCAACTGAGTTATCTTACTGAACTCTTTATTGATCAAAGTGAGCTCGAAGCGCTACCTGATAGTATTGGACAACTTCATAACCTTACTAAGATGTTTATTGGTCGCTGTAAACTTCGTTATCTACCTGGGAGCGTAGGACAGCTTACTAAGCTTACGGTACTTGATCTGGTTCACTGTGAGATTGAAGAACTGCCTGACAGCATAGGGCAGCTTATTAACCTCGCTAAGCTTTTTATTAGTTATTGCCCGCTCAAGCACTTGCCTGACAGCATAGGGCAACTCAAAAATTTAAATGACCTTGATCTTATTAACTGTGATCTCAAAGACCTACCTAGTAGTATTGGACAGCTTACCAACCTCAACAAGCTTTATATTAATCGTTGTCGTATTAAAGAGTTGCCCGCCAGCGTTGGACAACTGAGCAGTCTTACAGAGCTTTTTATTACTCATTGTGAGCTTGAAGAGCTACCTGATAGCATAGGCCAGCTTTTGAGCTTAACTCACCTTGACCTGCTTCACCTTGAACTAACGGAGCTACCCGATAGCTTTGGACACCTCATTAACCTTGCTGAGCTTAATATTATCAACTGTAAACTTAAAGTATTGCCTGATAGCATCGGACAGCTCGTTAACTTAACTAAGCTCAATTTTAATCACTCTAAGCTTGAAGTCCTACCTGATAGCATAGGGCAGCTTATTAGCTTAACTGAGCTTTTTATTAGTCATGGCAAGTTTGACAAGCTACCTGATAGCGTAGGTCAACTTACTAATCTAGAGAAGCTTTATATTAACCATTGTAGCCTCAAAGAGCTGCCTGAAATCATAGGGCAACTTAAGAGTCTGACTGAGTTTTTTATCAGTTATTGTAAATTGGGCAAGCTACCTAATAGTATTGGTGAGCTTAATAATCTTGTTAAGCTTGAGCTTGTTTATTGTAATCTTAGAAACCTGCCAGATAATTTTACACAGCTGAATAGTTTGAGATGTATCAATCTTACTGGTAATCCTCTTGATAGGCTTTCTCCGAGGGTGAAATGTTATTTACGTTCTATTGATACAGTCTACGGTTGGGATAAACAATCATACTCTTAGCGGTCGTGCGATATTCACATCATACTCTTAGCAAACTTCAAACCCTAATATTAACAACCTCACCTGAGTAAAATATCAATTTAAACGAAGGCTACTAACGCTATATATAGCATAGTGAACCGCCCCGACTATATCGGAGACTTGATTGCTTGAGTCAGGCAGCTTTGTCTGACTCAATAAAACTATCATAGTATCGTCTCTCAAACTCAAAAGGCGACACATAGCCAATCGTACTATGAATGCGAGTTTTGTTAAACCAATCGACCCATTCAAGGGTTGCTAATTCAACATCATACGCATCCCGCCACTGCTGTTTTAAATATTCAATCACCTCTGTTTTATAAAGCCCGTTAACCGTTTCAGCCAACGCATTATCATATGAATTACCGGTTGTACCAACAGATGCAATAACGCCAGAATCAGCCATCTTATTAGTATAGCGAATGGATAAGTACTGTACACCTCTATCACTATGGTGAATCACATCTTTAGGATTGTTTCTGTCTGCAATGGCTTGGTTTAGTGCCGCCATCACCATATCAGAGTTCATACGATCTGATACTTTCCAACCAACGATAGCGCGAGCAAACACATCAATGATAAAGGCAGTATAGACCCAACCACTCAATGTTTTAACGTAAGTAAAGTCAGCAACCCATAGCTGGTTAGGGCGATGGGCATTAAAGTTACGATTAACTAAATCAACAGCACGCTTTTGATCATCACGAGACTTAGTGGTTATCTTACCTTTACCTCGCCAAATACCCTGCATACCATGCTGCCGCATTAACCGCTCTACAGTGCAACGTGCAGGATGTACACCTTCAGATTTCAACTGTTTCCAGACTTTACGAGCACCATAACGGCATTTGCTGTCCTTCCAAATACGTTTAATCTCATTAAGATAGAAGTCATCATGCTGACTACGCTGTGAACGTTTTTCAGGATTTTCTTCTAGCTCTTTAGCACGATAGTATGTGGATGGAGCAATCGGTAGTACTCTACAGATTGGCTCGACTCCATATTGTTGTTTGTGGTCATCTATAAAATCAACCATTACTTGGGTTTGCGGTCGAGCTCCGCCTGGGCGAAAAAAGCGGCTGCTTTCCTTATGATCTCATTGGCTTGTTTTAATTCTTTGTTCTCACGTTCAAGCTCTTTGATGCGCTCGGCTTGGCTTTGAGCTTGAATCTTTGCAGGAATGGTTTTATCAATGTGCTTTTTATGCCATGATCGTAGGGTCTCAGGCGTACAACCTATCTTTGGTGCTATGGCTTTGATGGCTGACCATGTGGATGGGTAGTCGTCTTTAGCTTCAACTAGCATACGGACGGCTCGTTCTTTCATTTCAGGGGTATAGTTTCGTGTTTTCATTGTCGTATTCTCTTGGAGCGTTGAGTCTCCGACAATCTCGGGGCGGTTCAAACCATACAACACCAACTATCTTGAGCACGCATATATAGGATATCTGCTGGCATCTCTACCGGGCAAGCACTTGCACAGTACTCACAGAGCATATCATCTAAACAAGCGTAACATTGAGCAATCGTCTCAAACAATAGATTTGAGCTGATTCTATATTTCTGCCATAGCATTTGTACATGTTCAAGATAATCCTCCTTATGATCATATGCCCAATAATCAACACAGATTTTTTGATCTCTACTATTCTGTGTCATACCAAATTCAAGTTTGATACCCATAGTATGTCTCCTAATCAAAATGTCATTACATGTTCTATCGATTAGTTAGTTGTACAGAACTTTAAAAAATTATATGAAGTTATGTCTGTAAGAGACTCTTAATCACCTCATCTTGAGTCATTCCTATATGCTTGCAATAAAAAGCTTCAATCTCATCTAAAGCTTCACGTAATTGTCGCTGTGATACCTGTATGTAATGTAGTGTCACATCATCACTAGATTTAGCCTCACGATGATTGAGCAGTCTCTTTAACACTGGATAGGTTACATTAAGACCATTAGCGACAGTGCCAAATGTACGACGCAAATCGTGAGGCGTAATGTGCAAGCCAGCTTTGTTTGATATTGAATGATAACTACCGCTCAAATCTTTAACGTGGTCGCTATTTCTTTTCAAATCACTCGGAAATACCCAACGCTCTCCATTGCTCAATCTATAGCGTTCACTAAGTATGGCTTGAAGTATTTTTCCAGTAGGCATATGGTAATCAGAACCATTTTTAGTGGCTTTAAAAACGATACGAGCAGCGTCAAGATCTACATCTTCCCATCTTAGTGTCTGCGCTTCATTTAAGCGAACTCCAGCAAACATAAAAAGCAGTAAAAGATCACGAGCATTATTGCTATAAGATGCTTGTTTGAAAGAACTACCGTCACGGTGTTCAATCAAAGTTCTAAAATATACTCCTAAATACTCTTCTTCAACATGACGAGTACGAGGTTTAATTTTGTTCCAATCATTTTTGGCATTCAGTATTCGAATGGGTTGATCCTTTATTATGTACTCCTCATCGTCATCTAAGAAGCTATCTTGACAATAATTCCATACTGATCGAAGAGCTCGCATAGTAGCATTCGCTTGAGCTGGACTAGATTTGCTGATTTCCTTATGTTTTTCACTTATCATAGTTTTAGTTATATCGTTTAACGATATATCAAGCCAGTCATCGAGTCGACCAAGTATTTGCTGATCATAAGTTTCAATAGTACGGCTGGCAAGATTTGGCTTCATAGATTTAAAGTAGGTATATGCTTCATTAAGTGTTGGTATATCAGAATCTTGAATGTCTTTTAACTTTGGAGTAGCGTGATAACCATCGTAAACATCAAGTCCCTTTTTTATGTTGACCATCATCGTGCTCGCTTTTTCACGAGCTTCAGTCAAAGTGATTAGATGTGTTTCTTCAACTTCGTCACGATAGAGCTTACCATTGATGCGTTTATGAAGCGTGTATCTCTTAGATTGCTTACCCACACGAAGTGCAAAACCCGTTAATACTTCATCCATGTAGATGTCTGTACCATTTGAAGCATATGCAACTGAATCGATAAACTTCTTACTAAGCTTAACTTTCATAATTCATCCGTCACGCCGCAGTTATTATATTAATATAGTTAAGACACTTCGAAAACGGTGTAGTGCCGTTGGTATAAATTTTTCTTGCTTGCTGTGCGACTTTGTCACTCCAGAGGCTGCGTAAAATTCATACCAACAACACATGACAAAAATGTTTCAGTTTTATTTAGGATCGACTATAGCACTATAATACGTGAACATGCAGATGTATTAAAGTATCAAGATAGTATCAAAATTTTATTTTACGCTGTTATTACTCGACCAATTTATAAATAATTCACGCAATAAAAAACCCTCACAATCTATAGACTGTAAGGGTTTCGTATAGTGGTACCAGTGGTCGGACTCGAACCGACACGCTTTTAAAGGCAACGGATTTTGAATCCGTCATGTCTACCAATTCCATCACACTGGCATGTTAGGTATAAAGCAAGGCGCTTTATGAATTGGGCTACAGATTGCGCTGTATAGGTGGCGTATTATAACAGCCTAATTATCACCGTCAAGAATTATTTATCTTGATTGCGCAGATTTCTACTCTGTATTTCCTATCCTACAAAGGCACGCTCAATAACGTAATCGGCTTGCACGCCCATACGTGGCGACACGGTAAGACCAAAACCATCTAATATTCTAGAGACATCAGCGTTGAACGGCATGCTACCGCAAATCAATACACGGTCATCGTCCTTATTCATTTGTGGCAATCCGACATCTTCAAACAGTTTGCCTGATTCCATCAAGTCGGTGATACGGCCCATATTTCTAAACTCTTCGCGCGTCGTCGTTGGGTAATAAACAAACTTCTCTTTGTACCAGTCGCCGAAGATTTCATCGTTGGGCAGCTCATTTTCGAACATCTCACGGTACGCTAAATCTTCGACGTTACGCACGCCATGCACGAGGACAATCTTGTCAAAACGCTCGTAAACTTCAGGGTCGCGTGATAAGGCTAAGAAAGGGGCAAGGCCAGTACCAGTCGCCAGCATGTAAAGGTTCTTACCGGGCAGTAGGTCGTCTAAGACTAGCGTGCCAGTCGGCTTTTTACTGACGAGTAGCTCATCGCCAACTTTGATATGCTGCAAGCGTGAGGTTAGTGGGCCGTCTTGTACTTTGATCGAAAAGAACTCTAGATGGTCTTCATAATTAGGACTAGCAATCGAGTAAGCTCGCAGTAGCGGTCTACCATCAACTAAGATACCAATCATCGCAAACTCACCGTTACGAAAACGTAGGCCATCGTCGCGAGTGGTCTTGATAGAGAAGAGCGAATCGTTCCAGTGGTGAACGTCTGTGACCGTTTCTGTGCGGAGTTTTGACATAAAGCCCTCTAATTAATCGATAAACGCATCAAGTGGCAAGCTGCCAGATGCAAGTTATTCTCAATATACAATGGGGCACATCATAACAAATTTCAAAATAAAAATCCGCCATGTTATGCGTACTGACCATGATAAAATGGAATATCGTTAGTGATTATTTTTGTATGATTGATAGAGCGTCTCTGACGACCGCGCGTTTTTGGTTTTGGAATAACTCATGAGTAAGCAAATACAGACCCACATGTCGCCTATCATTGGCTATCATCGTGCGCCATTATCGCAGAAATTTGGGGCGCCAAGACAGCCCAATCTAGTCGCGCTAATGAGTGCTATTGAGATGATTGCACCTTTTGATACGCCCGCAGCCTTTGTCGGCTTAGAAGCTTTCAGTCATCTGTGGCTCAGCTGGCAGTTTCATCATAATAAAGACACTTATAATAGCCAATCCTTTCGACCGCAAGTCAGGCCGCCAAGACTCGGCGGCAATCAAAAGATCGGCGTTTTTGCTAGCCGCAGTATGTATCGGCCCTCGCAGATGGGTCTGTCTGTCGTCAAGCTTGAACGCATTGAGGTGGTCGCAGGCCGAGTGATACTGATTATCAGCGGTGCCGATATAATCGATGCTACGCCTATTATCGATATTAAGCCTTATGTCGCTTATAGTGATAGTATTGAGCATGCGACGAGCGGATTTGCGCCAGCATCGCCGACCCCGTCAGCGGTTACTATGACGGTTAATGCTCAGGAGCAGTTTGCAGTCTTGGTCGACAGTGATATAAAAAGCCGCGTACCTATAAGCAGCAAGTCCGTTATTGAGGATATACAGCAGCGTTTAGTGGCGACAGATTTGCCGTTAATAAAAGCTTTGATTGCGCAGGATCCTCGGCCCGCTTACCGCCGTAATGAGATTAATACGAGCTTTACCATGCGCTACAAGTCAGTCGATGTCAGCTTTTGCCAAGTGGCGACGGGGGAGTTGCAGATTAGCTCAGTGGTCGAGGTGGTGTAGTAGCATTAAATAATGACTAATAAAAGAAGATAACTATGTCGGTTCCGGATTATTCTTTACTAGTAGATTTGCGCTGGTGTCTCGATGAGCTGCTAGCAGATAGGGTGATCGATCAGCGCGGTTATAATCTAGTAATGACCAGTCGCCGTGATAAGTCTCAGCACCCCCTGATTACAATTAGCGAGTTTGGATTAGTTAACGGGCACGATAAAGAGGGCGATACTAAGCTGACACTGGCTTGGCTCAATCAGTGGCTGGCTGCTAAAGCTCATATGTCTTTAGTGCGTATCGACCCCTTAAAGACGGACGTGCCAGCAGTGACGCAGCTGATGTCGTTTGAGTATGCACGCTCGCAGCACATTTTGCCTATTGAGGTGGCAGCTAATGAGATCGTCATCGGCACTGATCAGCCTTTTTATAGCGACTGGCATAGCAATATCGAAAAAATAATTGGTAATAAAAGCTATCGCAGCGTCTATATCAGCCCAGATCAGATCAACCGCTATCGCCAAGAGTTTTATCAAGTCACCCAAGCGATCGCAGGCGCTAATAGCGTCCATAGACGCGCCGCCGCCGACGTCACTAACGTTGAGGCCTTACTACAGTTAGGCGATAATGCCAATCCCGATGCTAATGATCAGCATATCGTCAAAGTCGTTGATTGGCTACTGCTATATGCCTTTGAGCAGCGTGCTAGTGATATCCATTTAGAGCCGCGCCGCGAGACGGGTAAAGTGCGCTTTCGTATCGATGGCGTGCTGCATACTGTGTATGAGATGCCCATTGCGATTTTGATGGCAGTGATCGCGCGGATTAAAATCTTAGGGCGGCTTAACGTCGCCGAAAAGCGTAAACCGCAAGATGGCCGGCTAAAGACGCGTACTCATAAAGGCCTAGAGACAGAGCTGCGTTTATCGACTTTGCCGACGGCTTTTGGCGAAAAGCTAGTCATGCGTGTATTTGATCCAGAAGTGCTTGTGCGCTCGTTTGCACAGTTGGGCCTCTCCGGCAAGCAGCTCGAGATGTGGCACGAATTAACTAGCCATCCAAACGGTATTATCTTGGTCACTGGGCCGACCGGCTCTGGTAAGACGACTACTTTATATAGTACGCTCAAACAGCTCGCCACTGATGAGGTCAATGTCTGCACCATCGAAGATCCTATTGAGATGATTGAGCCTGATTTCAATCAGATGCAGGTGAACCCCGCGATAGATTTGCATTTTGCCGATGGGATTCGCTCGCTCATGCGTCAAGACCCTGATATCGTTATGGTTGGAGAAATACGTGATTCTGAAACCGCGAACATGGCGGTGCAAGCCTCGCTTACTGGACATTTAGTGCTTTCAACTTTGCACACGAACGATGCACCCAGCTCATTGCCGCGCTTGCATGATTTAGGCGTGCAGCCATTTTTGACCTCAGCCACCATACTAGGAGTGATGGCGCAGCGACTCATCAGAACGCTGTGTCCGCATTGCAAACAGGCACAAGCACTTAGTGACGATAGTGAGATGGCGCTGCAGTGGCAGGAGCTAGTACAGCCGTGGCGCGCTACACTGCCGCCGCAGATCTATATGGCAAAAGGCTGTGAGCACTGCCGCCATACTGGCTATCAAGGACGTATCGGCCTGTATGAGATTATGCCGCTATCGAACGAGCTCAAAAAGCTAGTTGCGGCGGATGTCAATCTAGACAGTCTTAAGCAGCAAGCGTACCGCGAAGGCGTGCAGCCGCTAAGACTGTCTGGTGCTAAGCGTATCTCTGAAGGCCTGACCACAATAGAAGAGGTGATGCGAGTGGTGCCGTTATAGTGTATTTAGCAAAAAAATAGACTTGGCAGCTCATAAACGAAACCTTGAAAAACGCTTTCTTAACAGCAATGAATAGTAAACTATTCGCTAAATGATTATAAAGAGAGTATTTATGTTTACTGACACTCATTGCCATCTCAACCGTCTCGATTTGACTAAATATGACGGTCAGCTTTCGGGTGCCATTGCCGCTATGAAAGAAGCTAATGTCACTCGAGCGATGGCGATTATGTGCGATTTTGCCGAATATGATGAGATCGCTGATATCGTCAGCTGTTACAGCGACGATGATCTGCGTCTAGGTATGAGCGTGGGTATCCATCCTTGCGAAGATATCGATGTCTTGCAATCGGCGAGCGTAGAGCGGCTGATGGAAACGGCCAAAGAAGAGCAGGTTTGGGCCATCGGCGAGACGGGATTGGACTACTATTGGTCCACTGAAAATAAGCTTGCGCAGCAGGACAGTTTGGCGCGTCATATCCATGCCAGTCAACAGCTCAAAAAACCGCTAGTGGTGCACATGCGTGATGCAAAAGAAGATACTATCGATATATTGAAGTCTGAAGGCGCAGAGCACGGTATTATTCACTGTTTCACTGAAGATTGGGACACTGCCAAGCGCGCGCTAGATCTAGGGTTTTACATCTCGTTTTCGGGTATTGTCAGCTTTAAGAGTGCCCAAACGATTCAAGAAGCTGCAAAAAATATGCCCAAAGATCGGATACTCATCGAAACCGATAGCCCTTATTTAGCACCGGTGCCCAAACGCGGACGCCCCAATGAGCCGGCCTATGTGCCCTATGTCGCCAGCTTTATCGCTGATATGTATGGCTGCAGTAGCGAAGAGATCGGCCAATTAACTGCAAAAAACTTTGAAAATTTACTAGCACAATATCATTAAAGTCGTTATGCTATGACCAGTCAGTCATTTATAAATAAGGCGTATGGCTCAACTTTGAGCACTCAAATCTTGTTTGTTATAGCATTGAGCGTTCTCTTATCTCTTTTAATAAAAGCATTTGCCAGTAGTGCTGGGTAATGAGTATCCTTGCCCAGCCGCTGTTATGAGACAAAGATAATCGATGACTGACTACTAAGCATAGCTACTTGTTATAGTTGCCCCTCACTAGCGACTCTTTAGAGCTGAGTTGTTAATCGTACGATGCGCTGAACTATAACTGTATGCTTAATTTCACCAAGTTTAGGAGAAGTTATGAGTCGTCAGCACCAGTTCAAAGTAAGAGAAGAGAATATCTTAGCGATGGCTGAGCAGTTGCTACTTGAGTCAGGCGATGGTGATATTACTTTAGACAGCCTAGCCGATCAGCTTGATTTAGCCAAAGGTACCCTATACAAGCATTTTTCTAGTAAAGATGAGCTATATCTGCGCATTATTATTCGCTACGAAGAGCAGCTATTTGAGATCAACCGCGTCGATGATTGCGCCTCAGCAGGGGTAGCGCGGATGATTTTTCAGCAGCTACTCAACCCACAAAAAGCGATGCTACTCAACCAGATTGAAGAGCGTCTAGCCGCTTCAGTGACTGGGCTTAATCGTTTATTTGCCGAGCTTTATGATATCCGTCGTCAGCGTATGAAGCGTCTGATCGATATCGTCAGTGCATATCTCAAAGAGCAGCACAGCAGCATGACCACACGCGACTATCTGTGTACGATTTGGGCGATGGGGCAAGGCGGGGCAGGACTGCTTAATTCTAGCTTTTATCAGCGCTATCTGGGTCGCCGTGATACGCTACGCTACGCGCTCGTTCAGCAGATGCTAGATCTTCCTGGACACTATCCGGCGCATACTGCTGATGAGAGTCTCAATGATGAAGACATGCAGGATCTCGTCGAGCAAATCGAAACAGAATCAGCAGAGCACCGCAATACTCAGTATTAATAGCTAATCATCAGCGAGCAATGCTGTTGATTGCTAATGATCAATGATTAAGGTTTGCCTTCTATCATGAAACACGCGCAGACTGGCTTTACTTTGGTAGAAATTATAGTGGTGGTGGTCATTTTATCCATCTTTGCCGGTATGATTAGCTTGTCTGTTGGCAGCAGTGAATCGCGTAAACACTTAGCTTTTTATGAGCATTTAACCGATTCACTCAGCTACGTTCGCTTATTATCCGCTGAGCGTATGCAGCCGATGGGGCTTAGCTTGCAAGCGGATAAACAAGGACAGATCAGCCCTGCGATCGTCAGTCTCTCCAATCCCTATATAGCCTATCAAGCTACTGGTAACCTTGGCGCTAGTGGTGCTATCGATACTACCTCCAAAAACGCCATGGAGCTCTCCGCCATGTCTGCGGATCCAAAAGAGGCCGTAGCGACCCCAAGCTGGGAGCTAGAGCCAGAGATTGTTTTGCCGCAGATGCCTGCAGGCGTCAGTTTAGTGATTCAAAGCTTAGAGTCTAGTAATACGAGCGCGAGCAATGGCGGCACCAAAGCGCAGGCGCTACAGCCGTGGTTTACTGGACAAGCGGTGCCGCAAGCCCTCTGGTTTGGGACCGGTCAAGCCAGTCCTGTCACTATAGAAGTGCGTTATCAGTCGCGGCTAGTGGGTGAGGTGATTACCATCATGCCGGATGGCAGTATGATGATAGGGCAAGGGTTATAGCGTATGAACACCAAAAGATTTACGCGCTTAAGTCTAAAAACAGATAAACCGCCTTCTGTAAAAGTGCCTGATACGTCATATAAGCCTTGCTACTCCTTTAACAGCCCTTCAGTGATAAACGTGCGCCGATCAGAGCGCGGTTTTACCTTGATTGAGGTGATGGTAGCGCTCGCTATCTTAGCCGTCGTCGCCGTCGCCGCTAGCCGTGCTAGTAGCGCTTATCTGTCTTCAGTCGATACCCTAAAAACGCGAACCTTAGCGCATTTCGTTGCTCAAAACGCTGCGGCTGACTTACGTATTCAGCAGACTTGGCTGACTGCCAATCGCAGCCAAACGGTCAATGAGCAAGGACGGGATTGGCAAGTACAGATGAGCGTGGCCGACACTTTGAGCCCAGCCTTAAAACAGGTGACTATTGAGGTGGCGCCAATACTCAATGGTGAGCCGCGTTCGGTCGTCACGGACATCACAGTGATAGTCAGTAACCCTGAGACAGCAAGTAGTCGTGCCGCCTTCTTTGGTTTGGATAACAGCGATGATGGGGGCTCGCCATGAGTGCGCAGCGCGGCTTTACTTTGCTGGAGCTGATGGTCGCTATGGCGATATTTGCGATGCTTGCGGTGGCAGGCTGGCAAGTATTCGATAGCGTCAATCGTGCGCGCGATAGGGCGCAATTGCAGGCGGATAATTTGGCAGCGTTACAGTACGCCTATTTGCAGCTGCAGCAGGATATGGGACAGATTATTGCTTATCAAGCACCTCATGCTCAAACTGCAGGTGAGCTTAACGACTCTAATGGCAATAACAACGATAATAACAATCCGAGCAATAATACTGGCGATACTGCGTCAGTACAGATGCCTGAGCCGTTTATGCGTCTATATAGCGAGCAGATAAGCTTTGTGCGTTTCGCTGATCCAGACCCCCGTTATCAAACTAGCCCAAGTTTGCAGCATGTCGATTATATTTTTGCCGACGAGCGTTTGATTCGTCGTCAGTATACTCGTATTCAAAGCGACAGAGATAATACGAGCCAAAATGTGAGCTTAGATAGCGTATTACTCGAAGGCGTAACCGCTGCCAACTGGCAAGCATTACTGCCTGAGCCTGCTAATACCTTTCCCAATAACAATAAAAATAGTGCGAATAGCAGTAGTCTTAATAACAAAGTCAACGGTGTAACGCAGTCAAGCTCAGCAAACACCGTTCAGTTATTGCCACAAGGTGTCGCCGTTAGCTTTACCTATCAGGACATGCCGATTACTTGGCAATGGGCGTTAGCGCCGCAGCCTCTACCTGTGACTGATAATGCGCTGAGCAGTAGTAATAGCAATAATGATAATAACAACACTGGCAATAATAACTGACTTATGACGATAGCAATCAGATCTCAACGCGGCGTGGCTTTATTGACTATCCTGTTATTGGTGGTCAGTATCACTGTGGTGGCAGGAGCTATGCTCGCTAGTCAAAAGATTGTCATTCGTCGCAGCGGCTTATTATTCAATCAGAATCAACTGCTACAAGATATTGATGCCGCGCAGCAACTGGCAGTCACTTTGATTCGAGCAGATAGTATGCTCAATGACACCGATAGTTTGCAAGATATTTGGGCGCAGCCGCTGCCACCTTATCCTTTAGGGTCGCACACCGTGACTATGGAGCTGCGCGATGAGGCCGCCCGCTTTAATATCAATAATCTTTATCACGACGGAACAGTAGACGTTGCCGCGTTGGGTGTTTTTCAGCGGCTATTGACTCAGCTCAATCTAGATCCACAAATCGCTATCGCCGCTCTAGATTGGCAAGATGGGGATAGGGAAGTCTATAAGGATGGCGGAGAGGAGGGCGTAGTTTATGCTCAACAAGGCGCTGGCTTAAGCGCCGCTTTACCCAATCAGCCGTTCGTCAGTGTTGATCAGCTGCAAGATATGCCTAATATGAGCGCGGAGGATTTAGCGAATTTGCGCCCTTATCTGACTGCGGTGCCTTATTATCTACCGATCAATATCAATACCGCTCACCCTGAGGTGCTGGCTGCTTTGGTCGAGGATGTCAGCGCGCAGCAGATGCAAGGGTTAGAGCGTTTGCAAAAGCAACAAGTCATCGAGTCAGTCGATAGTATCTGGCAACAGCCGCCTTTAAATGCGGTCAGCACTGAGCAGCGTCAGCTTTTGACGCCATTATTGGGTGCCGATAGCCAAGCTTTTACGGCGCTGATTACTGCCACCGATAGCGCTAACTTAGGCGCAGCGCGACAAAGATTTGCCACAGTGCTAATTAGTAAAATCGATACTTCTGAGGGTAATAATACTGACAACGTTGCTGTTGCTGCTAATAACAACAATGACGGCTCTAATAAGACATCCGCAAAGACCGTTAGAGTAGTGTCGCAGCGGCTTTGGGCCTTTGCGCCTAACTTTCAATAAGCTAGTTTTATCCTTTAAGAATTGTAGACGTTATTCATCAAGCAAAGTCTCTTCGGTAGATTTCCAATTATAAGCGCCATAAAAGAGCATCTGGGCTTGACGAGTACAGTTGTGCTGCATCTGGTGCTTTTTGCGCTCAATCTCATCCAAATCGGCTTCATCGTCATGATCCTCAGAATAAGTCAGCTCTAACCAATCAATAATCCAAGAAAAAAACATGTTGATACCAGCATCAGCCAGCAGAAGACGGTCATAGTCGTTGATGTGACTAAAAGCCGGCTGCAGTGCTAAATCTTCTGATAAGCTCTGTATATGCAGCTTTAATAGTTTATCGATGGTGTTGCGCACCGCCTCCGAGCCGCCAAAGCGTTCACTGACTAGAAACTGCCAATAGTAGGGCTGCTCGCTGACCATCTGTAAGAACAGCTGAATACTCTTGGCGATCTGGCGCTCAAAGCTGCGAGTCTTGCCGATATGCAAGCCTTCACTTAAAGTAGCCATCGTACCGCCAAGCTCCTCAATCACCAAAGCTTGACCGAGCGATTCCATATCATCGAAATGCCGATAGAATGCGGTGGGCACTACGCCCACTTCACGAGTGATTTGGCGCAGACTAATCGAGCTAAAAGATTGCCCAGTCATACACAGATCTAAAACGGCATTAAAAAAAGCCCGTCTGGTTTGAAGTTTTTTTTGTTCGCGGCTGCTCATAAGATATCTATTGTGGCTGAGTTGTTGTTTATCATACCGATTTAAAGATGAAAATACGAATAAAATCAGAACACTTATACTAGGTTTTTATTATAGCCTAAAAACACCTTATACCATCGTGCCCCAGTGACCTTGTAACTCTTGCGCTAACCGATAAGCTTCATGATCATTCATGCCGGTAATAAAGTCCAAAATAATCAGTATGTTGTGATAAATATTGTCAGACAACTGGCGCTGTTGCTCGCTGAGATGCGGCTGTAGTAGGCTAAGCAGGCGCTGCTGCTCAAAGGGCATTGATGCATGATTCGATACAGTCCAAGCAAGCGGCATAAAAGCGTCGAGCAATCGCTGCAAGCATTGATTGGCCATCAGCTCCATTCGCACCTTACTTGGATGATTAAAAATGCGCTCGCGAGCCAATAGCTTAGCCTGAGTAATACCGCTTTGCACTTCTGCATCACAGTGGGCGAATAGACTACCAGTCAGCTCGCCAGCTAGCATCGCCTCGCTATTATCTACAAAGGCATCCGTCACTG
The DNA here is from genome assembly GCF_040309765.1 of Psychrobacter sp. TB20-MNA-CIBAN-0197. NCBI lineage: Bacteria > Pseudomonadati > Pseudomonadota > Gammaproteobacteria > Moraxellales > Moraxellaceae > Psychrobacter > Psychrobacter sp. TB20-MNA-CIBAN-0197. The sequence goes on along the minus strand of NZ_JBEOPC010000015.1, from coordinate 21,130 downwards.
TATTGACGAGCCGCATCATAGCGCGCGCTCGCAAAGAGGCCAACTGCTGGCTGACCGATAGCTTTGCTGGTAAAGTGATAGCAGCAGGGCGCTCACCAATGAGCTGATAAAATATTTCTGCAACTTCATTGAAATTGAGCATATTAAGCTGGATGCCATCCTCTAAGTCTATCAAGGCGTAGCAGATATCGTCAGCGGCCTCTAACAAATAAGCGAGCGGATGACGCGCAAAGCCATCGTGCAGTTGTGAGCGTGGCAGCTGCAAGCAAGTTGCGAGCTCCTCTAACTGGTGCGCTTCACTGACAAAACTGCCAAATTTCTGTACTTTATCTACGGGGTAGCTATTATCAAAATCTATGATATTGCTATGGCTGGCTTGCCAAGGGTACTTCATAAAAGCGCCGAGCGTGGCGCAAGTTAAGCGCATACCGCCTTTATCAGGATGATGCTCATTACGCACCAGTAGCCGAAAGCCTTGTGCGTTACCTTCATAAGCTAATAGATCTAACCGCTCTTCGGCGCTTAAATGCTTTAGTACCGAGCGGCGCTCAGCATGAATAAACCAATCACGTATGGCGTACTCGCCAGCATGACCAAAAGGCGGATTGCCAATATCATGAGCCAGACAAGCGGCTTGCACTATCACCCCAACATCAGCCGACGACACTCCAATAGGCAGGCCGCCAGCGAGCTTTTCATGGAGCTTTTCGGCAGACATCATCCCAAGAGAGCGCCCGATACAGGACACCTCTAGCGAATGGGTCAAGCGCGTGTGGATGCCAAGCTGATTGGTTAAAGGATGCACCTGCGTTTTTTGGTTAAGCTGCCGAAACGAGTGTGAAAACACCAATCTGTCGTAATCTTTATGGAACTGGGAACGGGTAACTCCATGAGTAACGAATTTTTTTGTAGAACCAAGACGTTGAGAGTTGAGAAGGTGAGACCATTGTGCGGTAGGAGACGATAAAGAAGTTGGCGTACCTAGCATAGTGACATATCCGAACCAAGGGAGCCTTTAGCATAACAAAATAGTACTCTCGGTACAGCCAGCAACTAAGATTTTTGGCAATTAAATATCACATCTTCTTCTTCTATAGCCACACTGCCATCTAGTGTCTTATTGCGCAAAGTTGCCTTATCTCTATCTACTTGCCATATAATGCCATGAGTGTCATCTAGGCCTATATCGCTCATATAGACTGTTTTGTCAGTGCTTTCTCTAGCATTTAAATCGTATTCGAGACCATCAATGAGTAGGCTGGCCGTTTGTGGTGTACTATCATTATTATAAAAAACTCTAATAGTAGTGGTAGGCTCACAAACAAACGGTGTGCCTGCACTGGCGTGATCATGTCCTTCGTGATCATCATGATCGTGTCCGTTATGATCGTGTCCATCATGCTCATGATGAACGTGTTCTTCTTGACTAGGCTCAGCATGTTCTTCGGTGACTGCTTCAGAATCGACTGTATCTGTATTAGGTTGACAACCCAGTAACGACCCCATTGCGACACTTCCCACAAGTACAAAACCCGCAAATTTAGTAACCATAAAATCCTCATTTATATAGAAATTTCAAAATATGTCAGAAATAAGATATGTTATAATATAACAAAAAAGAAATAAAAAAAAGCCGATGCTGATAAAGTACCAACACCGGCTGAATGAGTAGTGTGTAATGCTCAATAAACAGGGATTACCGTATGAGATTATACGTTAAATCTAAAATGCATGATATCGCCATCTTGCACGATGTATGTTTTGCCTTCTAAGCGCGATTTACCGGCTGCAGCTGCACCTTTTTCGCCGTTATACTCGATAAAGTCGTCATAAGCGATGACCTCAGCACGGATAAAGCCACGCTCAAAGTCCGTATGGATCACGCCAGCCGCTTGCGGTGCTGTCGCGCCAATAGCGACCGTCCACGCACGAACTTCTTTGACCCCAGCGGTAAAGTAAGTCTGCATATCAAGCAGATCATAACCGCCGCGAATCACTTGATCAAGACCTGCCTCTTCCATATCCATCTCAGCTAAGAAGTCTTTTTTATCTTCTTCATCTAATTGGGCAATCTCCGCTTCGATTTGGTTACAAAGCGCGATGACGATAGAGTCTTCACCCGTAGCGTAGTCACGCACCGCGTCCAAGTAAGGGTTATTCTCAAAGCCATCTTCACTAACGTTAGCGATATACATAGTAGGCTTAAGGGTAATAAGACCATAGCTTCTGATCAGTTTTTTCTCATCATCATCTAAGTTGGCTGCGCGCGCCGCTCGGCCTTCTGCAAGTAGGGGCTCAATCTTTTTGAATACCTCAAGCATTGCAGTGGCATCTTTATCGCCGCCTTTGGCTTTTTTGGAGAGGTTCAATATAGCGCGCTCAACGGCTTCGAGGTCAGCTAAAGCCAGCTCGGTATTGATGGTTTCGATATCGTCGATTGGGCTGACGCGGCCATCGACATGCACCACGTTATCATCATCGAAGCAGCGTACCACGTGGGCGATAGCGTCAGTCTCACGAATGTTGGCTAAGAACTGATTACCCATGCCTTCGCCTTTTGACGCGCCCGCGACGAGTCCGGCAATATCGACAAACTCCATCGTTGTTGGCAATACGCGCTCAGGATTGACGATATCGGCAAGCTTTTTGAGACGTGGATCGGGTACCGGCACGATACCTGTGTTGGGATCTTTGGTACAAAAGGGAAAGTTCTCAGCGGCGATTCCCGCTTTGGTCAAAGCATTAAATAAAGTGGATTTGCCTACATTGGGTAGGCCGACAATACCGCAGTTAAAACCCATAATGGTCTCTCAATACGTTAATAAAATCAGTAATTTGTAAGGTGCTGCTGTTTAGCATAAAAATTGGCGCTATTGTAGCAAAATTTAGCCACTATTAGCTACTAAGGGGCAGATAGATGTGCTAATTTTAAGCTAAGGCATGGTATGTCATGCGATCGTAAAGAAGTTCTATGAGTGAGGTTAGCGATAAAAAAGTGGCATGGATGGCATTGTCTGATTTGTTTGTTGATAACGAGATAAGCTATGAGTATATCGCCAAACGAGTAGCCCATCTGCCTATTAGTGAGGTGGAGCGCATTTTGTTTTATGACGTTGCGCCTGTATGTATGAGCAACTTATTGGTCTTGAGTCCAAGTAATCACAAAGGCTTTAGCGAAGCGTATATCGTCTCCAGTATAGAGCAGCACCTGTGTAAATGGCAAACCAGCCCCTTATACCGCAAAAAAACCGCGCTAAAAATCAGATTTTATAAGTTTTGCTTAAAGCAAGACTGGCATAAGCTGATATCTGAGATATGCCAAGTACAAAAAACTAATGGCTAAGCAAATAGGTAAGGCTTTATATTTAGCTCATAACTCAGATCTAACGTATTTACTGAGTATCAACCACGCCAATCATCACGCCCATCTGTTTTTTATCATGCTTGTCGATGCTAGGCGCGTAAAGCGCTGAGGCAATACCACCATCCAAGAATAGCGCATTAGGGCAGTGCAGATCCTCTTTGAATAGCTCAGCAAACTGATAAAAGCTCACGGGCTTCTCGCTATTGACCAGATGCATACTGCCATCGCTACAGACGCCTACGCCATTACGAAACTTTAAAGACTGGCTGTCAGGGTTGAATTTAGGATGGATCTCATTATCGATTACCAGCATCGGGCCTGACTGCGTGGCATACCAAGGCTGGGCTCTATCGTCTTTGATTAAGTCATCTAAAGCCTGACTCTCAGTAATTTGTATTTTGCCTGATTTATCCCACCATAGCACGCCATTAGGAAGCAGATGAAAATTACCGCCGCCTTCTTTTAGGTTTAGCGCCCGCTTTTCTTCGCCCTCGATGACCGTATAGCCAATGGGCGCGTAGCTGTCGTTATACATGCCTGCATTCACCGCAAGGCTTAGTGACTGGGTACTCGGTAGGCTGTCAATAAGTTTGTCAAAAGTCAGTAGCGTCTGTTTATTAGCATCTTGCCAAAACAGCTTTAGCTGATAACGATCTTCGGTTAGTGCTTGGCTGTCGATGCGACAAGCACTATAACTAAAAGGAGTTTGCTCAGTTGTACAGGACCAAACCTGCGCTGTTTTATCAGGCTTATCTGTACTAGAAGGCTGACAAGCACTCAAAGCTGCCGCTGAAAAGAAAGCTGCGCTAAGCTGCAGTATCTGGCGATTCAGAGTAGTCGATAGGCTAAGAGACATTACTGTTCTTTTAGATTGGTATTCATGTTTTCAGTCACATCTTCAAGCGTTTTTTCGTGCTTGAGCTTTGTGTTTTTACCCTTATCACGCGAGTCTTTATTGTAAGCGATGAGCGCATCATTATCTGGTAAGAAAGTATCAGCATCAGCCATCACCCACATCTGATTGAAGACATCAGCGCGGGCGCTATGATCGAGTAGCGCACCTTCATCAGCAAAGTAAAAGAACTTCGATAAGAGCTTGATTTGCCCATCATCAAGGCGGCGAGCGATATGATAAGGCTGCAACTGGCTTGGATGCTCAAGCCCTACCGCGCCAACGATACTCGATAAGGACTTCAGCGTGTTTTTGTGGAAGCTGGCAACGCGCTCTGCTTTGCTAGGGACATCTAGTGCTTTTTGACGATACGGGTCTTGGGTAGCCACGCCGACAGGGCAAGTGTTGGTATGACATGAGCGCGACTGGATACAGCCCACAGCAAACATAAAGCCGCGCGCAGAGTTACACCAATCTGCACCTAGCGCTAGCATACGCGCAATATCAAAGCCTGAGACAATCTTACCACTGACGCCAAGCTTGATTTTCTCACGGATACCGGCACCAACTAAGGTGTTATGCACGAATAAGAAGCCATCAATAAGCGGCATGCCGACACTGTCCATAAACTCAACAGGCGCCGCTCCCGTGCCGCCTTCAGCGCCATCGATGACAATAAAATCAGGATAGTTGTCGGTTTCCATCATGGCTTTGACAATCGCCATAAACTGCCATGGCTGACCGATGCACAGCTTAAATCCAACAGGCTTACCGCCTGATAAGTCGCGCAGTTGTTGCCAAAACGCGACTAGCTCTCGCGGCGTACTAAAAGCGCTATGCGAAGAGGGCGAAACACAATCTTGCCCTGTAAGTACTTGCCGGGTATCGGCAATCTCTTGGGTGATTTTTTCGGCTGGCAGTACGCCGCCTTTGCCAGGTTTCGCGCCCTGCGATAGCTTAACCTCAATCATCTTCACTTGGCTGTCGACTGCCTTTTCGGCAAAAGAGTGCGCATCAAAATTGCCTTCGGCAGTACGGCAACCAAAGTAGCCAGTGCCAAGCTCCCAAATCAAGTCACCACCAAACTTGCGATGATAAGGGCTGATAGCACCCTCACCGGTATCGTGCGTGAAGCCGCCAATCTTAGCGCCTTGATTAAGCGCCATAATGGCGTTGGCAGAGAGACTACCAAAGCTCATCGCTGAGATATTAAATACTGACATATCATGAGGCTGTATGCAGCGCTCGCCGCCAACCGTAATGCGAAAGTCTTGTTTTTCTAGCGGATGGCTAAGGGCAGATTGTAAGAACCACTCTTTGCCTTGGGCATATAAATTATCTAAAGTACCAAAGGCATTGGTGTCGCTAACGTTTTTAGCGCGCTGATACACGAGCGCTCGCTGCTGGCGCGAAAAAGGCACTTGTTCTTTATCATCTTCTAGTAAGTACTGACGTATCTCAGGCCGAAAATCCTCTAAGACGTAGCGGACGTGACCGGCAACTGGGTAGTTGGTTAAGATGGCGTGCTTGGATTGCATAATATCATAGATACCTAAAGCCACTAGCAGGCCGCCGATGATAATCAGCCACCAATTCGTCAGCAGTAGTCCTGCCAAAAACAAAAAGGCAGCAGCGGCAAAGGTACTATAGCGTAACAATACGCCGATAAGGTAGGGAAGGCTTCCTTTGGGTTCAGCGTTTAGGTTGGTACGAGATTGGGGCATGGGACGACTCAGCAGTATGACAATGAATAACCGCTCAAAGGCAGGTATAAAAATATTATACGTCTATAATATCACGGCTAAATGAGAGTTGCGTAACGGTGTGCTATTTCAAAGACCAGACCTCATCAAACATCTTGGTGATTAAGATTTTATCATCTTTTAAACACAGCTTTTGACTAGCGGCTGTTATCTACTAAAATGAAACGAACCGTTATGATTTACTGTTTATTCCATATATCATAAGCTAACCCGTCACAAATTATGCTATAAAGCCAAGGAAAGCAATATGCAAGCACCTACCAATGTTACGCACAGTACTACGCACAATGTTAAGCAGTCCAGCCCAAGCTTTGATTGGGAAGATCCTTTTTTATTGCGCGACCAGCTGACCGATGAAGAGCGCATGGTCAGTGATAGCGCGCGGCAGTTTTTTCAAAAAGAGCTGATGCCTGGTATCGTTGCTGCCAATCGTAACGAGAGCTTTGATCGCAATATCATGCGGCAAATGGGGGAGATGGGCTTGCTTGGCGTGACTATCGAAGGCTACGGCTGTGCCGGCTTGTCGCATGTCGCTTATGGTCTACTAGCGCGTGAGGTCGAAGCGGTGGACTCAGGTTATCGCTCGGCGATGAGCGTACAGTCGAGCCTCGTGATGCATCCTATCTATGAGTACGGTACTGAAGAGCAGCGAGAGAGGTATCTACCAAAACTGGCCTCAGGCGAATATGTAGGCTGTTTTGGTTTGACCGAGCCAGATTCTGGATCTGACCCTGCTTCGATGGCCACACGTGCGCGCAGTGTCGATGGCGGTTATGAGCTGACGGGCAATAAAATGTGGATAACCAACAGCCCGATCGCTGATGTATTTGTCATTTGGGCCAAAGATGATGAAGATAAAATTCGCGGATTCATCCTAGACAAAGGCATGAAAGGTCTATCCGCGCCGAAGATTGAAGGCAAGTTTTCACTACGCGCTTCTATCACCGGTGAGATTGTCATGGATAAGGTATTCGTACCCGAAGCGAATGCTTTTCCTGATATTCGCGGTTTAAAAGGCCCTTTTGGTTGCTTAAATAAAGCGCGTTATGGTATCGCTTGGGGTTCTATGGGCGCGGCAGAATTTTGCTGGAAAGCGGCCCGTCAATACACTCTAGATCGTAAACAGTTTGGTCGTCCGCTAGCCGCCACGCAGCTGGTTCAGCTCAAGCTAGCGAATATGCAGACCGAGATTACTCTTGGGCTGCAAGCCGCTCTTCGCGTTGGTCGCTTATTAGATGAACACAATGCAGCGCCTGAGATGATATCGCTCATTAAGCGTAACAACTGCGGCAAAGCGCTCGATATCGCCCGCAGCGCTCGTGATATGCACGGCGGTAATGGTATCTCGGACGAGTACCATATTATTCGTCATGTCATGAACCTAGAAGCAGTCAATACTTATGAAGGTACCCACGATATACATGCGCTAATTTTAGGCCGCGCGCAAACGGGTATTCAGGCTTTCTTTTAAATTATCTTAATCGATTTACACTAACGCACGCTAGGGGTTGGCTATTAAACGCTTAACTCTAGCGTGCGTTTTTATTTTGAATTTAAAAGTACAACAAGAAGTAACAATGAATATTAAGAAGGTTATGAGAATGCTATGAGAAATAGGGAGGTCATAAAAGGTAGCCTAGTATGAGTTTTATAGCTGATACTAGTATTAGTAATAGAAGTGTTAGTGGCCGTTGTAAATATTCTCCTCATCTTCTTATAATGAGGGAGTCCGTTTACAACTGCAAAGGTATACGCTATCACAGTGATGCAAATACAAGCGACTACACCGACATATCAAAGCAGTATATAAAATGTGCTTCTATAAATAAAAACACATCGGCGTACGGCTATCGATACATCCTATATAATTAAGAATAAGGAAAATAATAATGTCTGATACTTTAACCCTTTCTAATCCAAAGCTGCTCAAACAGCAATGCTTAATCAAAGATAGCTGGCAAGACTCAAGTGATGGTGCGACCATCGAGGTCACTAACCCTTTTAGCGGGCAAACCATAGGCACTATCCCTAGTCTCACAGAACAAGACGTCATCGACACCATAGCTTATGCTGACAAGGTACAAGCGTCGTGGGCCGCCAAAACAGCCCAAGAGCGCGGTGAGCTGTTACAGAAGTGGGCGGATCTGATTGATGACAACCAAGAAGATCTCGCTGTGCTTATGACTGCTGAACAAGGTAAACCTTTGACAGAGTCGCGCGGCGAGATGGCTTATGCCAATAGCTTTATCCGCTGGTTTGCTGAGGAAGGCAAGCGCGTGTATGGTGACGTTATACCGGCGACCAAAACCTCATTGCGTCATGTGATTATCAAGCAGCCGGTAGGCGTATGCGCCATTATTACTCCTTGGAACTTTCCGGCGGCGATGATCACGCGCAAAGTTGGACCGGCTCTCGCGGCAGGCTGTACAGTGGTTATCAAGCCCGCTACGCAAACTCCTTTTTCCGCATTAGCGCTTGTGGTGTTAGCTGAGCAGGCCGGTATTCCAGCTGGTGTGATTCAGATAGTCACGGGTAAATCCTCAATGATAGGCGAGGTTTTGACCAGCGACAATCGTGTGAAAAAGCTCTCATTTACAGGTTCTACTGAAGTTGGGCGTACGCTTATGGCACAGTGCGCGCCGACGATCAAAAAACTCTCTTTAGAGCTTGGCGGTAACGCACCATTTATTGTCTTTGATGATGCCGACTTAGAAGCCGCTGCTGATGGCCTAATCGCCTCAAAATTCCGTAACGCCGGTCAAACTTGTGTCTGTGCCAACCGAATCTATGTACAGGCGAGCGTAAGAGATAAGTTTTTAGATATCTTTACCAAAAAAGTCGCCGCGCTCAAAGTCGGTAATGGCATGGATGAAGACGTTGATATTGGTCCGCTTATTAATGAGGACGGCTTAGAAAAAGTACAAACCCTGCTGCAAGATGCGCTCGATAAAGGCGCTAAAGTGGTGACGGGCGGCGATAAAAATGATGCTTCAAAGCTAAGCTTTAACCCAACAGTAGTGACGAATGTCGCCTCCGAGATGGATATTGCTCAAGAGGAGATATTTGGACCTATTGCCACGATATTTACTTTTGAAGAGGAAGCCGAAGCCATTCAAAAAGCCAATGATACCATCTTTGGTTTAGCGGCTTACTTTTATAGTCGTGACTATGCGCGTTCATGGCGCGTTACCGAAGCATTAGAATACGGCATCGTCGGTCATAATACTGGCCTTATCTCAACCGAAGTAGCGCCTTTTGGCGGTATCAAGCAATCTGGCTTTGGCCGAGAAGGTTCAAAATACGGTATTGAAGAATATGTCTCGATTAAATACTGGTGCAGCGCTGTGAGCTAACATTGCTCAAGCTCGTAGAGTGCTTGGGAGTCGCTATGTATGTATAATATGATGATTGTATCTGTATCAATACGAGTACGTTAGAAAAAAGAGCTTAACTTTTTAAGGTTGGGCTCTTTTTGTAATAAAACATGAAAGCTCTGGTAACTTAGATATGTTTTAGATGTGTTTTAGATTTGACTCAGCTTTTCTTGGTTAATGATATGGAGTCTTTGGCAGGGCGTTTTTTCACTGGCTGCTGTTCAGTCAGATGATCAGAGGGTTTGTTCAAAGATTGCGCTGCTGACTTAAGCGTTTTGGTTAGTTTTTTATCGGATTGCTTATTCAGTTTTGCCTGCCCTTCTATTAACGAGTCTTCATACAGCTTCTGATAAATACCTAGAGTCTCGGTAATCATTTTACGCATAGTGAATTTATTGGTCATCTCAGGGCGCGTGACACTCTCAAGCTGACTTCTGACTACTTTGCAAAGCGCTTTAGCATTATATTTTTTGACGAGGCCTTGCGGATAGAGGGGCTGCAAAATCTCACTAAAGGCAGCTTGATCCCAACCGATGACCGGTGTACCTAAATGGATCGCTTGTAGGGCATTGATACCGATAGATTCGGGCTGATTGGCGAGCGCCATGACGATATTCGCCGCTGACAGCCACTCACGCATATCGTTACGCTTACTGCCGACATAAGTAATACGCTCGCTTAAGCCTAACGTGTTACTGCGCTGACGAAAGTCTTCATGCACCACATCGCCTTCACGGTAATCTTCGTCCATGATGATGACATGAATGTTAGGGAACTGCTCTTGTAGATTACCTAAGATATCGATAAGCCACTCTTGCCCATATTCGTTACCGATAACCGTCGGAAACACTAGCCATTTTTTGTGCTCAAGCTCAGGGTGTTCAGCGAAGGTACGGCGTAGCCAGTAGACAGAAGGGTTGTGCCGATAGGGATAACGGCGCGTATCGACCCCGCGATAAATACGCTTAATGTGCCTAGGACCAAGCTCCTCACGGCGGATGCCTTTGATCAAATAGTTAGTGACACTGTCAGAAACGGTGATGATAGTATCCACATCCAACAAGGCCTGCGAGTACTTATTAATAGGATAAAACCCATACATAGTAGACACAAGCTTCGGGCGGCGCTTCACTTTGGCGCGTTTAAGCGCCAAATGTAGTATCCAAGCCGGCGTTCTAGAGTGGACATGAATGATATCTGGATTATACTTTTCGATCAGATGACGCAGCGGTACTACTTGCAGTAAAGACCGCCAAGATTTTTTATTCATATGCAGCTGATGGTATAAGTTACCATCACGCTCTAGACGCTTGACCAGTTCGTTATCTTCATCCGCGCTAGAAACGATAATAGAGGTGTGGCCGTTCTTGACCAAAGCGCGCCCAAGATGAAAGATTCCGCGTTCGGACTCATCGTGTTTTAAGGAAGATAGTAAGCGCATAACGATCATAATAGCGGCAAGCACTCTTTAAGTTAAGATTTAAAGTATCAAAAAGGTAAGCTGCTATTGTCAGTTAAAAAAGAGTAAAACTCAACCTTACAGCGAGAGTACGGATGATAAAAGCGCTTAAGGTTTGTAAGTAGGTGCAAAGGTGGTCTGACGATTTTTGCTATCTTTTTTTCTCAAGGTAATCAGCGTTGGGCAGTATTTGTTTTTCGCTTAAATATTTCCAGTAGCGCTGCGGCATGTGCTGTCTATGGAGACGGGTGTTTTTACGCTCTTTGATATTGACGTTGGTAAAGTAGCCTTGCCAAAAGCGCTGATAACGTTGCTCATCCACGCTATGGATGCTAGCAGGATTACGTAGCACTGCCTCATCAAGATTAGTGATGGTTTGTAGCTCAGCAGGATGTGATGGCGTACTCTGACTTTTGTCATAATAAATGCCATAACCGCGCGCTAAGTCGTATATCGCCCAATGCTGATCTTGATAGCGCTGACGAAAATGCTCGCCAATAATAGGCAATACATTAAAATCCGGCTCAACACGTGCAAAATAAATATCATCGGTGGTGTGCTCAAAGCGTACAAAAGCCTCCATACGGTGCTTTTCTCGGTGTACGGACTTCACCGTTTGCGCAAGCTCCAACACCTCTAAACGTCCCAAATCCTCTAACACTTGGCGTTTAGGATGATCAATAGCATATTTGACGATATGAAATAGGGTAGTACCGATGTTAGGCTTTTCTGATAAAAACCCCCAAAGGATCTGGCGCATCCCTGAGCGCCCAAGCAGCTTATTGAGCTTAACAAGCACGCGCTGAGCTTGCTCATCATCAGTTGTGACATGAGCGGCGGTGCTTATTAGTGAGGGTACATACTGATCTTCAGCGATCAATTGCAAGGACTGATCATATTGCAGCTTACGCTCATACACCTGATAGACTGCGCTAAGCCAACCCTCAAAGCTTGGCTCGTAAAGTAAGATGTTCGGCGTTAGATGACCGACAGAGTAAGTCTGATTGATACTAAGTACTGACATTATTCCCTCACAGTGATTTAGATTGAGGTAGCTAGCTATTACCGTAGGCTGGCGCTTTAGCCCAGCGCTTTTGATTTTTAAACCTAGTACAAAATAGACTACTTATTTCATAAACTATTTTTATTGTCTGCGATAATAATCCTACATAACTTTTGCTGGGCTAAAGCCACAGCCTACGCATACTAAATTAAACCAACCTTTTAAAATAACGCCATCTGACCACTGCGCTGATCTTTGTACTTGGTTTGCGTTTGCGCGAGCACATATTGGCGAAAGTTATTGCGAGTCAAATGCGAGAGATGCTCATTCTTACCTGTAGTCGCGATAAAGTACTTGGCGCGATTGACCGCAGCGCCCATCTTTTTGAGATGCTCTAGAGTCAGCTGATTGAACTTGCGCGCTTTGATAATCTTTCGTGCGGTTCTAGTGCCGATACCGGGGATACGCACGATCATCTCATAGCTTGCTGTCTGAATGTTGACGGGGAAATGCTCACGATGACGAATTGCCCAAGCGAGCTTTGGATCACAGTCCAAATCCAAAAACGGCGAGTCAGGCTCAACGATCTCATGCGCGCCAAAACCATAAAAACGCATTAACCAGTCCGCTTGATAGAGGCGGTTCTCACGCACCATAGGTACCGGCGTGCCGATAGCAGGCAGTCGATTATCAGACAGCATCGGCACATAGCCTGAGTAGTAGACGCGCTTGAGGTCGTACTGTTTATAGAAGTGGCTCGATAACTGAATCACTTGCAAATCGGTCTCGTTACTAGCGCCGACGATCATCTGACTAGTCTGGCCCGCTGGGGTGAACTTTGGCGCTTTTTTATGAGTTTTACGGCTCTCACGGATAGTGATAATCTCTTCTTTAACCGTTTCCATCGGCGCTTTTAGCTCATCATGTGACTTCTCAGGCGCAAGCAGTGCAAGCCCTGACTTAGTCGGAATCTCAATATTGACGCTCAGACGGTCTGCATAGAGTCCTGCCTCTAACAATAGCTCTTTTGAAGCGCCAGGAATAGTTTTTAGATGAATATAACCATTGAAACGCTCGCGAGTGCGCAGTATCTTTGCCACTTCCACCAGTCGCTCCATCGTGTAGTCGCCACTTTTAAAGATACCTGAGCTTAGAAATAGCCCTTCGATATAGTTGCGGCGATAAAACTGCATGGTCAAATCAACCACTTCTTCAACCGTAAAAGCCGCGCGCGGCGTGTCATTGCTTTTACGCGAGGTGCAGTACGCGCAATCATAGATACAGTGGTTGGTCAGTAGGATTTTGAGCAAGCTGACGCAGCGGCCGTCTTCTGTGTAGCTGTGACAAATACCTGTCGCTGAGGCATCACCGAGGCCGCCGCCTTGGTTTTTACGGGTGCCAGCGGAGGAGGAGCAAGAGACATCATATTTAGCCGCATCCGCTAAGATATTGAGCTTACCTTGTAGCCTGTCATAATTGATGGTTGCCATAACTTATAGTACCCATTCATTAGTAGAGTGCTATTTTATCAAATTTGGCGTTAAGTCATTGTATTTAATAGCAAATTATCAATAGTATGCGACAACTGTTGTCGCCTATGACATAGAATAAGCCTTAATGAATCAAGGCTTATCGTCTTTAGATAAAGAGGTTAAATATTGATTAAGTATAAAACTATTGCACCTTAGCGCGTATCACGACTGTTTGTGGCGTATTAGCAGGCAGGTTTGCCAAGTTCCACTTGAGAGCTGAATAATTCTCTTGCACCGTCACAGTATTACCGACTTGTTGAATCGTCTGATAGCTATCGCCGCCAGTAGTCGCTAAGGTCGGTAGTGGACTGTTTAACGACACCACTCTTACGCCACTTGGCAAAGCAACCATAGCATTCACATCATTGATAGGCTGATTGCTATTATTAACATAAGTGGTCTGATATTCGATGATATCACCAGGCTTAATGCTATTAGCAGGGACCGCGACATCACGGCCACTACTGTCTTTTAGGATTTTCATCACTTTAGTATGAGCATTGACGACACCAGGAGTGCTAAAAGTGGGGTTCAGTTGTAGGGTATCTAAAGTGGTCACCGTCTGACTGGTAACGACTGGGCTTGTCACGATTTGATTATTAACGACAGCAGCTGTTGTCACTGGCGTCATCACTTGGGCAGCAGTATGGATGGGAGTAGTCACTGTCGTCATTGGCGTATTACCGATTTGCTGAGTGACTTGACTGGTTATCGGACCTCTAGCAACGACAGTCGATGATCCTTGACTAACTGTATAACGCGGCACACTAGTCACTTGCGTCACTGAGTAGGGCATGCCATTTCGCATAGAGATGCCGTTGGGGGTGGCGGTAATAGTCGCCGTATTGCCATCAGAATACTGCTCAACGACAGTAGTACTGCCAGTCGCAGGTTGATTGATAATAATCTCAGAAGCAGCATTGGCGCTAAAAGAGAACAGCACGAAGCTGGTCATTGTAGCTGCAAAAACCGTTTTATTCGTAATAGTGTTCGTAGTCATCATAAATTCCTTATAATAAAGTAGACAGTCCGTGATTGGCTCAAAAGTTAACTGATTATCTGCTAAATATAAGGAAGTTAAATAGTAGCATTGTGTAATTTGCCAAAAGTACATCAATGAATATTTACTGAGCTAAGGCAGGCATAAGGCAGGCAATAATACGCATAAAAATACCTCAATGGATTAAGGAAACTTAATCCATTGAGGTATTGATAGAAAGCTAGGGCTGAGCTTGATTAGTTATAAATAACCTTCATCACCTCATACTCAACCATACCTTTTGGCGTCTCGATACGGGCTTCATCGCCTTCAAACTTACCAATCAAGCCGCGCGCGATAGGCGAGTTGACGGAGATTTTACCCGCTTTAAAGTCCGCTTCATCATCACCGACGATTTGATACTGCTTTTCTTCTTCCGTATCGACGTTTTCGATAACAACGGTGACACCAAACACCACTCGGCCTTCTTTGTTCAGGGTAGCAGGGTCGATGACTTGCGCGGCGCTAAGCTTCGCTTCGATGTCACGGATACGCGCTTCACAGAAGCCTTGTTGCTCACGAGCGGCATGATATTCAGCGTTTTCTTTTAGGTCACCATGCTCGCGGGCTTCAGCGATGTCGGCGGTAATACGCGGACGATCGATGGTTTTTAATTGTTTAAGCTCGGCCTCTAAAGCGGCGTGACCTTGGGGAGTCATAGGATAACGTTGCATGTTTTTTCCTTAAACCAATAACAGCACACCATCTCCTAGTGAATAGTGAGATGGTGCTATGTTGTTGCAATGAGTGTGAGAGAGTATATAAAGATTATGGAGATAAATCTATGTAATTAAAGCCAGCTAACAAAAGCTAAGTAATAAAAGTTTAACAGACGCTGATTGACTTGCTCAAAGCACAATAAAAAGCATAGTAGCAGTGATGCTACTATGCTTTTTTAAGCCGAATAGGATTTATAAACTTTTAAAACATGCTTTACGATAGGTCTAATCTACTGAATTTAAGCTGCCAAGTCAATAGAATATCAATACAGACCGCGAGTGCTACTAAGCGACAGGCTTAGCTCTTGCATGTAAGTCTTGCAATTTATAAACATCGAAAGGCAAGTCGATTGCATAAGATTTACAAACGGCTTCGGCGGCGCCTAAGGTCGTGACATAAAAGACTTTGCCTAGTAGCGCGTTACGGCGGATAGAGAACGAATCCTCTTGCGCTTGTTTGCCTTCGGTGGTATTGATAATCAAGTCAATTTTGCCGTTTTTGACCGCATCAACGATATGCGGGCGACCTTCGGTGACTTTATTGATTTGCTTACAGTCGATACCGTTATCAGCCAATACCGCTTGCGTGCCAGTGGTCGCGACTATCTCAAAGCCGTAGTCTTGTAGCTGACTAGCGACTGCAACGATTTGTTCTTTGTCGCTATCACGCACTGAGATAAAGACAGTTTTGGTTTCACCTTCAGTCGGTAGACCTGGCAAGCGCTCATTACTACCGATAACCGCTTTGTAAAAAGCTTCACCAAAGGTTTTGCCAACGCCCATGACTTCACCAGTCGACTTCATCTCAGGGCTAAGGATGGGGTCGACGCCTGGGAACTTAGCAAACGGGAATACCGACTCTTTTACCGCATAAAAATCAGGTTTGATCTCGTGTGTGAAACCTTGGTCTTTGAGTGACGTACCTGCCATGCAGCGTGCGGCCACTTGCGCAAGCGATGTACCAATACATTTTGAGACAAAAGGTACGGTACGCGCGGCGCGGGGATTGACCTCAAGGATATAAACGGTCTCGCCTTTGACCGCAAACTGTACGTTCATCAGACCCACAACGCCAAGCTCTTTTGCCATCGCTATGGTTTGCTCGCGCATCACATCACACAGCTCATCTGACAGTGAGTAAGGCGGCAGTGAACAAGCCGAGTCGCCAGAGTGCACGCCCGCCTGTTCGATATGCTGCATGATACCGCCGATCACTACATCTGTGCCATCACAGACGCAATCGACATCGACTTCGACGGCATCATCTAAGAAGCGATCGAGTAGTACTGGCGCTTCATTGGACGCTTGTACGGCGGTGCGCAGGTAATGCTTGAGCTCCTCTTCGTTATAGACGATCTCCATTGCGCGGCCGCCGAGTACATAAGACGGGCGTACCACAAGCGGATAGCCGACGTCTTTGGCTTTTATCAAGCCATCCTCAAGACTAGTGGCTAGTGCGTTCGACGGTTGGGTGAGGTTCAATTGCTGAATCATGTGCTGGAAGCGCTCACGGTCTTCAGCGCGGTCGATAGCGTCAGGGCTAGTACCGATGATCTTCACGCCAGCTTCCTCTAAAGCGCGGGCCAGTTTCAATGGCGTTTGGCCACCGAACTGCACGATAACGCCGTCAGGCTGCTCGATACGGACGATCTCTAGCACATCTTCTAGAGTGATAGATTCAAAGTAGAGACGGTCGGAGGTATCATAGTCGGTAGAGACCGTTTCAGGGTTACAGTTGACCATGATAGTCTCATAGCCATCTTCGCGCATGGCAAGAGCCGCATGGACGCAGCAATAATCAAACTCAATACCTTGACCGATACGGTTCGGGCCACCGCCGATGACCATGATTTTTTTGTTGTCAGTGGGCTCAGCCTCACATTCGCTGTCGTAGCTTGAGTACATATAAGCGGTACTCGTAGCAAACTCTGCTGCTGCGGTATCGACACGCTTATAGACGGGATGGATATTTAAGTCCCAACGCTTAGCGCGTAGCTGCTTTTGTGAGATGCCAAGCAGTTTAGCCAAACGTAGATCTGACAAGCCTTTGCGTTTAAACTGGCGCAGATTGTTCTCATTTAAGTCGCCAAAGCCAAGCGCTTTTACGTTTTCTTCAGTTTTGATAACATCTTCGATTTGTACCAAGAACCAAGGATCGATGTTAGTGAATTTGAACACCTCTTCCACGCTCATACCGATACGAAAGGCATCGCCGATATAAAAGATGCGATCGGGAGTTGGTACAGTCAAACGATTAATAATCTCGCTACGCGCTTTTTCTGGTTTCACTGCCGCTAAGTCGATTTGCTCATCGAAGCCGTCTGCGCCAGTCTCGAGGCCGCGTAGGGCTTTTTGCATAGACTCTTGGAAGTTACGGCCGATAGCCATCACTTCACCGACCGATTTCATCTGCGTTGATAATATATTGTCGGCTTGCGTGAACTTCTCAAAGTTAAAGCGCGGTATCTTAGTGACGACATAATCAAGCGTCGGCTCGAAGCTGGCAGGCGTAGCGCCGCCGGTGATGTCGTTTTGTAGCTCGTCCAAGGTATAACCGACCGCTAGTTTGGCAGCGATTTTAGCAATCGGGAAGCCCGTGGCTTTTGAGGCTAGCGCTGAGGAGCGCGAGACACGCGGGTTCATCTCAATGACGACCATGCGACCATTTTTTGGATTAATACCGAACTGCACGTTTGAGCCGCCCGTCTCAACACCAATCTCACGTAGTACTGCCAATGAGGCATTACGCATGATTTGATATTCTTTATCGGTCAAGGTTTGCGCCGGCGCGACCGTGATTGAGTCGCCAGTATGCACGCCCATCGGATCGAAGTTTTCAATGGTACAGATGATGATGCAGTTGTCGTTTTTATCACGCACGACTTCAGTCTCGTACTCTTTCCAGCCAATTAGCGATTCATCGATAAGTAGCTGATGAGTAGGGGACAAGTCAAAACCGCGCTCACAAATCTCGATGAACTCTTCGCGGTTATAAGCGATACCACCGCCCGAGCCGCCCATCGTATAAGAGGGACGAATGATACACGGATAGCCCATTTTCTCTTGGGTGGCAAAAGCCTCTTCCATGGTTTCGGCAATCTCTGCGCGCGGACACTCAAGGCCGATACGCTTCATCGCCTTGTCAAATAAATCGCGGTCTTCTGCCATCTCGATGGCATCTTTGGTTGCGCCAATCAGCTCACAACCATATTTCTCTAGCACACCGTTACGATCTAGCTCTAGCGCACAGTTGAGCGCCGTTTGACCGCCCATCGTTGGCAAAATCGCATCAGGACGCTCTTTATCGATAATTTGCTCGACTGTCTGCCATGTAATGGGCTCGATGTAAGTGGCGTCCGCCATGACAGGATCAGTCATGATAGTGGCAGGGTTTGAGTTGACTAAGATAACGCGGTAACCTTCTTCGCGTAAGGCCTTACACGCCTGTGCGCCTGAGTAGTCAAACTCGCATGCTTGACCGATAACGATAGGGCCTGCGCCAATGATAAGAATGCTTTTTATGTCGGTACGTTTTGGCATAATGTTTTTAAGTCCTATTTTGGCGGATTGGGATTTTTAGATGCTTACTACAATTTGCAATTCGTTTTAACGATATTTAGCTGCTGCCATTTTAGACGCTATGATAAGTCTTAGCGCCTAGATAGTTTGTTTTTAAGGTTAACTCTACGCTTACACTTATGCTAGGAGTTAAGAGTGGGGCAAATCTATTAAGGTCTATTAAGCCTTTGCCTTTTCCATCATAGCCGCAAACTTATCGAACAGCTCAGCCGCGTCATGAGGGCCAGGACTCGCTTCTGGGTGACCCTGGAAGCTAAAGACTGGCTTGTTGGTCAGCTCAATGCCTTGGTTAGTACCATCGAATAATGAGCGATGCGTTGATTTGACATTATCCGGCAAGGTATCTTCATCGATTGCGAAACCATGGTTTTGACTGGTAATCATCACCGCGCTAGTGCCCAAATCTTGTACTGGATGATTGGCACCATGATGCCCGGTCTTCATCTTAACCGTATTCGCGCCGCTAGCCAGTCCAACTAGCTGATGGCCGAGGCAAATCCCGAAGGTAGGGATATCAGTCTCTTCAATGATATGACGCACGCTGTCAATAGCGTAATCACAAGCCGCCGGATCGCCTGGGCCATTAGATAAGAAGATACCGTCTGGATTCATCGCTAGCACCTCTTCGATCGGTGTTTGCGCGGGTACCACAGTAACCTTGCAGCCGCGATCCACCAGCATACGTAAGATATTAGTCTTCGTGCCAAAGTCATAAGCGACGACATCGTATTTGTGCTCGATGTGCGTGCCAAGTTGCTTGAAGAAGCCGCCCGTACCGCTGTCATGACTACCGGGTGCATCACGATTGAGTAGCGTATCGGATAATTCCCAAGTGCCCGACGTCCATTCAAAACCTTCTGGATGGGTGGCTTCTTTTGCCAAATCCATGCCTTTGAGACCGGTAAACTCTTGCGCAAGCTTAATGGCTTGTTGTACGTCTGAGTCGCTTACCTCAATGCCGTTCGACGCGGTCATAATACAGCCGTTTTGGGCGCCTTGCTCGCGCAGTAAACGCGTCAGCTGACGGGTATCAATCTCAGCAATAGCCACAGTATCGTTACGTTTTAGATAATCGCTTAGTGATTCAGAGCTACGGAAATTTGAAGTGGTTAAAGTGGCATCGCGAATGATAAGACCCTCTGCCCAGACTTTATCATGACTTTGGGTGTTGCCAGATTCGCTGTCCTCAGCGTTGGTACCAGTATTGCCAATATGAGGATAGGTGAGGGTAACTAATTGGCGCGCGTAGCTTGGATCAGTTAGGATTTCTTGGTAGCCTGTCATTGCGGTATTGAAGACCACTTCACCGACCCTATGACCTGTACTACCAATACTGACACCTCGAAAAATCGTCCCATCTGCTAATGCCAAAATTGCTTGTGTTGTTGTCGATGAATTCAAGGATTTGCCTCCGCTATTGATGATGAATGCGCTACTATATTTGTGGTTGTCACTTCAGCGGATAATCGATAATTTATACCAATTCAAAGCGTTATAAAACCGCTTATCGCTGAAATTTTCCCACAAAAAAGCGAGAAGACAAATAGATGAAAAGATACTTAATTCACATAGGGGTGAAGAGTAACTTACATCATGTCCACTCGCTTAGGCACAGATTTTGAGCATTGTACTAAACTTTGATAATGAGAGCTAGTCTTATTGTGCAAGTAAATTACTTAAATTGATAATTAACGCTTAAGCCATAATAATCAGGCGATAAATTAGGCGCAACGGTTAACTGATCATTATAGGTAGTGGTGAAGTACCAGCTACTCACCATGCCCAAAGCTGCGCCAGCGAGCACATCTAATGCATCGTGCTCATCGGCGTCTAAGCGACTATAAGCGACAAAGCCTGCGCCTAAATAAGCTGGAATGCTATACTCAAGGCCATAGCGCCGATGAATAAAGCTTGCCCCCTGAAAAGCGGCTGAAGCATGACTAGAGGGAAAAGAGTTATCGCCCTCACCGTTAGGGCGCTCCTTATCTATCACCGCTTTTAGCGCGTAAGTTGTAGCAACAGTAGTGCCAAACCCTCGATAAAACTGCTGGCGTCCTTCTTTGTCATCCTTATAATAAGTGCTACCATAAGCGATAGCAGGGATCGCAACAGCAACCACGCTGCCTGCCTTTTCGATACTAGAGCTGTCGTCAGCATAACTAGGGCTTACAGCTAGCGTGCCGCTGACGAGTATTAATAGAGGTAGGGAGTATTTGCTATTCATAGTCATCTTCCTAAAAGGGTTTACTGTGACTCTCAAAGTGGTATGATTTGCATCGTCAGTGAGGGTTGCGTGGCCTTATTTTAAGACAATCAATCCATAAAACCTATAGGGCGTGTTGAACATTCACAAATGCGCACTGCTGATCGCTAAAATAGTTCTAGTCTAAGTGAAAATTGCAGGTA
>NZ_JBEOPC010000014.1:0-77459 GCF_040309765.1 Psychrobacter sp. TB20-MNA-CIBAN-0197 | reverse complement strand
TGCAATTTTAACGACGACTAGAACTATTTTAGCGATCAGCAGTGCGCATTTGTGAATGTTCAACACGCCCTAATAAAGAGTGTGACAGCGTAAAGCTAAATACGATTAAGCTAAAGCGGACGATAATAATAAGCCAATTAACGGTTTGCTATCTGTCCGTACAATGGCTTTGGTCGTGAGTATCTCTATAATATCTGAGGTAAAAGCTTGCAAATCTGGCGTCGACATTTGTGCCGCGTAATGGCTAATCTGCGCATTAATCTCTTGGTTTATTGCCAACTGACTGGCTGATTTATGAGACTGCCGATAATCATTGGCTGTAAATAATCGAGCGAACCGCTGATGCCACTCCGCTTCTGTTATCACCATTAATTGTCCTTGATTGTGCACTAAAGCATAAAACAATAGCCAAGGTGACAAAGCGCTAGGGACATTATCGTTCACTGCGCCTACAAGATCTTCTGAAGCTCCAAGCTCATACTCTGACAAGTCAGTAATCACTTCTAAACAGTATGGCAAAGGCATTGAACGCTTGCCACTTATTGTAGGTAATACTGAGGGAGTACTGGACTGTTTATCGCTTGCTGTCGTTATCGCAGCGTTGTCATTTACCTGATTGGCACCACTGGCAACTGTATCTGGCTCTTGTGAGTGCTGATAAGAGTGCTTAACAGACTGTACTTGCGGCTTAAAAGCCGAAAAATTATGCCCACTGTCATCAGGCTGATTTTCGTTTATCTCGTCCTCTAATAATTCTGGGCTTGATGATGCTAACGAAGGATAGTCTATCACTGCGCTTTTGAGCTTGTTGCTGATAGCATAACTCAGATGCGCCACGATGTTATTGAGAGAGCTGATTTTGATGCGCTGTTTGCTAGGATGCACATTAACATTCAACCAAGATAATGGCAGCTCAAAGTATAACGCGTACCCCAGCGCCGCAATCTCAGCACTTGCTGCTAATTGCCGGAGCTGATTGCTGATAATGGCCTCTTTGACTAAGCGTCCATTGACATAGATTAGCTTGGGGAGATTGGGCTGCGGCTGCATAGCTGGCCATAACCAACCGCTAACTTGCGCTGGCGTCATTGCTGATGGACTTGTCTTGCTCGAGTCAGCGTACTGCTGCTGTAGACCTGATAAATCTACAGCAACTTCTACAGCATTCTCTTGTAGCGCTAAACCTAGCGCTTGCTCTAGTCGAAAGATAGGGAGATGTTGGCGGATATTAGCGACTGAGGCGCTGCTAGTCGTATCATCGTCTCGATCTGCTGATAGGGTGATACGTTTTTTATTATCATGGAAAAGAACGAGCGTCACATCAGCACGCGCTAAAGCAACTTCACGGACTATGGTTTCAATATGAGCAAATTCAGTAGCGATAGACTTTAGATTGCCGCGCCTAGCAGGCACATTAAAATACAAATCTTTAATCGTGACTGTGGTGCCGCGGTTGTGCACCACTGGCGTCAAGGGCGGCTCCTCAGCAAGTACACCTGAGACTTGCAGCTGTCGACCTATACCATTGTCATCATGACTACTGATCAAAGTCAGGCGTGAGACTGCAGCCGTAGCGGCTAAGGCCTCACCGCGAAACCCTAACGTACGGATACCTTGTAGGTTAGCAACATCAGCGACCTTGCTAGTAGCGTGGCGAGTAATGGCCATTACCATATCATCTGGATGGATACCCGCGCCATTGTCCGCGACCTGTATCATTCCCATACCGCCTTGAGTGATATGTACCTCGATATGTGTGGCTTTGGCATCGATAGCGTTCTCGAGCAGCTCTTTGACCACAGCGGCCGGACGCGTCACCACCTCGCCTGCCGCCAATTGATTGATCAGTAGCGGCGAGAGTTTTTTTATACGACTAATGGCGGTATTTTCTAGCATAACAGAATTATGATTGCAGAGTTATAAGTGCAAAGTGGATAAGTCTAAGCCTTGGGCTTGACCTATTTTTGAGAGACGACACTCAATCTGCCGCGCGCCGTCATCGACTTCCGTCATATCGATAAATATAGCCGGTGGCGGCAAATAGCTATCGGCGCGACTCGCCCATTCTATAATAGCTAGCGCATTTGGCTCATCAAGATACTCATCAAAACCAATAAAAGATAGCTCTTCTGGGTCTTGCAATCGATATAAATCAGCATGATACACCGGCTTTACAGAGCCATTCTCTTGCTCAATCTGATAAGGCTCCACTAAGGTGTAAGTCGGACTTTTGACCGCGCCTTTATGACCTAACGCTTGTAGCCAATAACGTGTCAAAGTGGTCTTGCCTGCGCCTAAGTCCCCGGATAGCCATACACTGCCCTCTATCGGTAGCGTAGCCAACTGCTGCGCTACTAATTGGGTATCGGTTTCTGAGTGCAATGTTAAGGTTTGCAGTCCTACTATAGCACTCGAATTACTATCAGACATTTAGCGGCCCCTACTCGGATTATCTCTACATCAAAATTTTTATCGATGCTCATTATTGATAAGACAGTATAGCAAATCGCTTCTCATTCGTAAGTAAGCACTTATTAACGCTGACATCTACTAGCGATACCAAACCAGAAACAAAAACATGAACTATATAGAATCTCATACTCAGTTTACGCAGTCACTGATTTTTCTATATCGCTAATTGGAAATGAACACTCGCGGTTACTATTGTCTTTACCCCGCGCCCTCCCTACAATACATGCGACGAAACTATGAAATGCTTTTAAACTTAAACTATCAATTGCACGATTTAAAACGTTCAACCCTAAGATTCATAAAGGCAGACTATGAAGCAGATCTTGGTATTGTTATTCGTAGTATCGGGCGGTATGGCGCTCGCCACTGAAGCGGCATTTCTAGGGCCTTTAGGAGAGAAAATCAGGTGATTAGCAGTATTTTTGGGATTCGGCTGACGGGCGCGCTTTATTTGATTTATTTGAGTAATAAAAGGCAGGTTGAGGATTGATAGTTTTAGTTCGATAGCGCTTGAGCTAAATCATTCTACTTGAACTGCTATATTTAGGCTCTTGCTTTGAGCATTATCACTATAGTTAGACTAAACAGGGTGCATCGTCTGTGAGAGTATCATTAGCGAGGAGCTGACTTGCTTTATATGCGCCAAGAATACTCAACAGCACCAGTAAAGTCAGTAGAGTAAAGAAACCAATTGGTTTTACTTTTGCTTTTAAACCGTAACTATACTTGGTCGGTTTCCAAACCTTCTCATTAGGTAGAGGGTTTTGATTTAGTTGGAGTACTTTAAGATTTCTGAATCCTTCTAAACAAAACAATATTATTGCTAGCCCTAAAGGGAATCCTACAAACAATCCATAGAACATAATCTCAAAACCTGTGAACCATTTATAATCGTAGCAACTGATGTTATCAATATACAAGCTAAATTTGGGTAGTAAGTACCACTCAATCAAAGCTATCGAACCGGCTGCAATAGTAAGATATTTAGCTAATAATA
Source organism: Psychrobacter sp. TB20-MNA-CIBAN-0197 (assembly GCF_040309765.1). Classification (NCBI taxonomy): domain Bacteria; kingdom Pseudomonadati; phylum Pseudomonadota; class Gammaproteobacteria; order Moraxellales; family Moraxellaceae; genus Psychrobacter; species Psychrobacter sp. TB20-MNA-CIBAN-0197. Next base: position 73,990 of record NZ_JBEOPC010000014.1, on the reverse strand, counting down.
CTATTTTTTCTTTTTTTGTATATTCTGGTGCATAACCGTTCATGCTGCTCTGCTCTATATTTGCAAACCTATTTTCTTTGCTATCACCTATTTTCATAAACCCCCAATTGATATCTCATAAACTCAATGTTGCTTGCAAGGTCTAAAATATCACTTGCAAAATCACTTTGTTACATCTTCTTAGTGCACAACTCTATACTCCCTTGCTAGTCATGCCTTAGCTTTTTGTAAAACGAATCATGCTTTATGACGGTTTGTAGCTTCATATCACCTACGGTTAAAGCGTTATATTGCCCTTTTAAGCAGATGATAAAAACTATTAAGATAAAATTGTGATTACTTAAAAAGCCTTCTAGTATTAAAACACTAGAAAACTTTATTTAAACTCTAATAGCTTGTTTAGCTTCAAAAGCTTGATTACCCTGCTGCTACGTGCTCAGCTTTGGCATAGTTAGTGATCTGCGTCGGTACACTTTCACTACTATGACGCTCTGATTTCATTTGTTCGGCTATCTTTTCGGCGATAGCAATGGTTGGTGCGTTAGTATTAGCGCTAATCAGTGTCGGCATAATCGACGCATCAATCACCCGTAAGCCCTCAATACCGCGCACCTTCAGATCCGTATCGACAACCGACAGCTCATCTGTGCCCATACGGCAAGTACCGACAGGATGATAAATGGTGTCGGACTTATTGCGAATATAACCAAGCAAGCCATCTTTTTTGATATAAGGCGCGGCATAGTCCTCGGTGATGAACTTGGCAAGAGGCGCTTCTTCCATAATAGCGCGAGCACGCTCGGCGCCCGCGACCATAAACTCTACATCTTTGTCGTTTGACAAATAATTGGGATCAATCAGTGGCGGCTCGCTAGGATCGGTTGACGCCAGTCTCACTGTGCCACGGCTCTCAGGGCGCAAATAGCAGCTGTGTACTGAGACGCCGTAACCCCACTTCAGCTCACGTCCGTGATTAATCACGCGCGAGATGACAAAATGCAGCTGAGTGTCAGGCCAGTCTTTTGGCGTCTTATTCGTAGCGCTATAAAAAGCGCCGCCTTCGGCATAATTGGTCGATAGTATGCCCGTCCCATCTTTGCGCCATTGTCCTAAGGCGGACGTCATCTGCGCAACCGTGCTTAGGCCGATACCGATAATGTCTTTGGTATTGACCTTATAATCGAACACCACATCTAAGTGATCTTGCAAGTTACCGCCAACATCCGGCGACTCCTGAATCACCTCGATACCGTGCTGCTCTAAGTGCTCTTTTGGCCCAATACCTGATAGCATCAACGTCTTTGGAGAGCCGAACGCGCCCGCGCATAGTAGCACCTCTTCGAGAGCGCTGACCGTATATTCTTCACCATGCTTGACGTAAGCGACACCCGTGGCGCGCTTATCTTCTATGATAACCTTGGATACCATAGCGCCGGTGATGATGGTGAGGTTCGGACGCTCTTCAATAGGGTGCAAGTAAGCGGCGGCGGCTGAACAGCGCTGGCCCTGCTTATCGCCATGGAAGTGGGTGACTTGATATAGGCCCGCGCCGTCTTGCTTTGTACCATTAAAGTCGTCGTTGGCATCGAGACCATTAGCCACACAAGCATCAACAAAGGCTTTAGAGATAGGCCGCGGGCTCAGTAACTCGGACACGTGCAGGGGACCTGAGTCGCCGTGATGCTCGTCGCCCCCACGAATATTGTTTTCGGCTTTTTTGAAAAAAGGCAACATATCATCAAAGCCCCAACCCTCGCAGCCGTTATCTGCCCAGCGATTATAGTCTTTGGCACTACCGCGAGTATAGACCATCGCATTGATAGCGGATGAGCCACCCAAACACTGTCCGCGCGGCTGATATCCTATGCGATTATTGAGCTGGGTTTGCGGTACAGTATTGAATGCCCAGTTGTTGATCTTTACTGGCTTGTCGCGCATCAGCATGATGACGCCTGCAGGTACACGTACGGCTAAATCTTTGCCGTCGCCGCCAAACTCTAATAGGCACACTGAGATAGTTGGATCTTCTGATAAGCGGCTGGCCATCACGCATCCTGCTGAGCCGCCGCCGATAATGACATAGTCAAATTCCATGAGAAAAGCGCTCCTTGCTAATAGCTTACTAATAGATAGTACCGATCATATAACGCGATACAGTCATTTCACTATAGCAGAATTAGCTATCGCTGCTTAGAAAATTTAACAAAACTCTAGGCTAAAACTGACATGACTTTTTAGCGATTAAATAGATTCAGCAGAATGCTTGCTACAACGCTTATCACAATCATCGTCATTATTGGAAAGTAAATTTTGGTATTGCCAGAGCTGTGCTTGATGTCGCCTGGTAGATTGCCTATCCACGAAAACAGGCTTGGAAACACTAGCCAAATAGCCCCTATTACTACTAATATAGCTCCCAAAATAATTAGGATTTTTGCCATTGGTTAGTCCTTATTAATATTTTTTAATTAAATATATCAGCTTAATCAACTATATCAGCGTCTACAAAAAAAGCCTATCTATAACAGATAAGCTTTTTTATAAAACTAATATTTAACCTAAAATTCGAGCGCTCTGTCTCCGTTGGCGTCTTGAATACGCGTTGGCAGACCTATCCTATTGAGTAGATTAATGAATGGCTTAGCGTCTAGCTCCTCGACATTGACCATCTTTCCGGTGTCCCACTCCCCAGTCGCGACAAGCATAGCGGCTGCGACGGGTGGCACGCCTGCAGTATAGGAGATACCTTGGCTACCCACTTCATTGTAGGCCTCTTTATGGTCAGAGACGTTGTAGATAAACACCTCAGAATCAACACCGTCTATCCGTCCTTTGACTTTATCACCAATACAAGTCTTGCCTGTATAATTAGGTGCAAGCGAGCTAGGATCTGGCAATACCGCTTTGACCACTTTGAGCGGAATCACTTCTTGCCCCTCGGCAGTTGTCACTGGCTGCTCAGAGAGCAAGCCCAGACTTTGTAGGACGGTAAAGACATTAATGTAGTGCTCACCAAAACCCATCCAAAAGCGAATATTCGGCACATCTAGATTGGCTGATAGCGAATGAATCTCGTCATGTCCGCTTAAATAGCTGTTTTGCACGCCAACGACAGGCAGATCATCGGTACGCTTGACCTCGAACATATCGTTGGTTTGCCATTGGCTATTTTGCCAAGAGTAAACTGTGCCGGTGAACTCGCGAAAGTTAATCTCAGGGTCGAAGTTGGTTGCAAAGTATTTACCATGGCTGCCAGCGTTAATATCGATGATGTCGATATCAGTGACTGAACCTTTATCCATCATGTCATAGCCGAGGCGCGCGTAAGCGTTGACCACGCCCGGATCAAACCCTGCGCCCAAGATAGCAGTGACATTATTATCAGCGCAGCGCTGCTTGCGTTGCCACTCATAGTTATTATACCAAGGCGGGGTTTCACAAATCTTGCGCGGATCTTCGTGAATGGCAGTGTCGATATAAGCTACTCCCGTCTCAATACAAGCTTCTAGTACACTCATATTAATAAAGGCTGAGCCGACATTGATAAGGATCTCAACACCCGTGTCGTTGATAAGTTTGATCAGCGCTGCACTGTCCATCGCATCGACTTGGTGGGTGTGCAGCGTCGCTGGACGTTTAAAGCTGTTTTTGTCATGGACGCTTTGCGCTATCTCATCACACTTGGCCTTAGTACGCGAGGCAATATAAATCTCGCCGAGTACGTCATTATGCATGGCACATTTATGCGCGACCACTTGTGCTACGCCGCCTGCACCGATAATAAGAACGTCTTTTTTATTAAGCTTGGTTTGACTTATGTTCAATGAACAATCCTCCTTTGTGTTCCTGCCGATGCCACAGAGGTGGCTATGCAAAACAGTAACAGATGAATGATGTGTATGAATTAAAAAGGAAGACCGAGGAAAACCCATACACCCGTCGGGCAAAAACTATTATTTGTCTTATAACCTTTACCTAGTGCAATTATAACAATTTTATCCTTTTTTTAGCACTATCTAGCGAGTAAAAATTAAGACAAGCTCGCTTTATAATCTTGATAATCAAACTCACGCTGGATATCAATACTGCCATCTAAACGGCGAATTACAATGGCTGGCATGTTGACGCCATTGAACCAGTTTTTTTTCACCATAGTATAACCTGCGGCATTAGCAAAGCTTATTTGGTCGCCTACCTTGAGTTTATCCGCTAGCGCATACTCGCCAAAAATATCACCCGCTAGGCAAGAACGACCACAAACGATGGTATTGTCTAGCGCCTGCTGATTACAGCTTTCTGCAGCGGGCAAGATATCGACGGCCTCGTCATTGATAGCCGCGATAGCTGCCGACTCTTGGTAAATAAGCAAATCGAGCATATGTGCTTCGATAGAAGCATCAACCACTGCGATGTTTTTTTCATTGTGCAGCGTATCGAGTACCGTTGTTACGAGCGTGCCCGCGCTATGGATACTCGCCTCGCCTGGCTCAAGATAGACTTGCACGCCGTATTTTTCGCTAAAGCTTTTTAGCCTATCGGCCAGTTTTTCTAATGGATAATCAGGCGCAATAAAGTGAATACCGCCGCCGAGACTTACCCACTCGAGCTCAGCTAAAACATCACCAAACTTCGCTTCGATATCTGCCAAACTATCGCTGAACGCCTCAAAGCTATCGTTCTCGCAGTTATTGTGAATCATCACGCCACTAATATCAGCAAGCACCGCTGCAATTTTATCTTTGTCATGCTCGCCCAAACGACTAAACGGGCGCGCTGGATCAGCAATGATAAAAGAAGAATTACTGGTCTTAGGGTTCAGACGCAAGCCTACAGGAATGTTTTGTGCATAGGCTTGCTCTTTAAAAGCGGTGAGCTGCGAGATAGAATTAAAGATAATCTTATCGGCATAGCTCAATACCTCATCTATCTCATCACTGCTATAAGCCACACTATAAGCATGCGTCTCTTTATCTTGCGCGCCGCCAAACGTCTCAAAACCTAAACGCACCTCATTGAGTGACGATGAAGTTGTACCGTGCAAATAGGGCTGCATCGCGTCAAAGACTCCCCAAGTTGCAAAGCACTTAAGCGCGAGTAACGCCTTGGCTCCTGATAGCTCACATAGACGCGCGATAATCTGCATATTGCTGACGATTGCCGCCTCATCGAGTAAATAATAAGGCGTCGCTGGTAATTGAGACGACACTTTGGAAGCCTTTAAGGATGGGTTTACTGAATTCATATAAAGCAGCCTAAATCAGATAAGCAAAAAAGTGGAATAGTATAGGTTAAAGAGGCGAAGCAGATGGCAGATGGTCATTCGTAGCGATTAATAATAAGGTTTATATTCGCTTTTGCAAGCACAAGGGGTGCTACATTTTAACATCATGACCGCAGCTACTATTTAAGTTATAGTAAGCTAAATTCATTACTAGGAGTAATAGCTTATGTCGCTCTCAACCGATTATTCTACCAGCGCTAGTCAAGCGAATCATAATAAAATAAATGCTGAAGATATTAATCTACAACACATCAATGCTGATGCGCGTGCCGTATTAGAATTTTGGTTTAATGAAGACAACGAGCCTTACTGGTTTGAGAAAAACGACGATTTTGATCAGCGTATTGAGTCAAAGTTTGGCAAAATTTGGCAAGCAGCTATACATGGTGAGTGCGCTCACTGGCGCCGCGGTGACAATAAAGCCGACGCCAATAGCTCCATTACCAATCTCGCCGGACGCTTGGCGGAGATTATTGTCTTAGATCAGTTCTCGCGTAATTTATGCCGCGGCAAGCCTTGTGCTTTTTCACAAGACGGCATGGCTGTAGTGCTTGCGCAAGAAGCGATCAAGCAGCCGCATTTTGATAGCTTACCGATGGAATGGCGACGCTTTACTATCATACCATTTATGCATTCTGAATCCTTAGCCATTCATGAGCAGTATTTGCCACTATTTGAGCAGCTTAATGATGAAAGTACATTAGGGTTTGAGCATCGTCATAAAGATATTATTGAGCAATTTGGTCGCTATCCGCATCGTAATGAGACTTTGGGCCGAGAGTCTACTGACAAAGAAAAAGAGTTTTTGCAGCAGCCGGGCTCTTCATTTTAGGCGCAGATTAGAGGTCTATACTTAAAAGATTATAATTAAAAGGCTATGCTGACGACTCAGTTTTCGATGACTGCTCATTTATGAGTAGTTCACCTCGCCTGTCATAAAGCTAAACGACTTACTGATCAGGCGTTGGTCATTTATGATGACATCGAAGCTTACTTTATACTCAGTGTTGCCCTGCAAGCCGCAGTTGTTTGCTTTTTTTATCATTGTCTGCTTTATGCTAGCCTTACAGCTATCGACTGCGTCTGTGATAGGTAAGATAAAAGCTTCGTTTTTGGGCAGTTTATAGTCTGTATTTAGGTAAGAATCTGATTGATAATCAAGTACTTGCGTCGGTATCGCTGTTCTGCGCAGCTCATCATAAAAGCGAATGTTGATAATCTGAATAGTGTCGGCTGCTGCCACTTTGATATAGATAGGCTGACCTATAGGATCGGTACTTAAGTCGCGGCCGGTATGCTTTACTGGATCTGGGGTTTCGTTATAAAGAGCCGTTACTGTGCCGGTTACGCCTTGGCACGGATAAGTTAAAACACCAGCATAGTTAGCATCCACCGTGTCAGCTGTAGCAGCGGCGTTGCTGACTAGCACATAGCCTTGATTATTGCGCGTGTCTTTATTATAGGGCTTGTAGGCGACGACCGCCGTCCCTACTACTTTCGAGCTTGGCTGCATCAGCGAGCGCAGATGATAAGGCGCGGCAAGCAAGGATCTAGCCATCGAAGTGGTTATGGTCTCTGCTGAGAGTAGCTCACCTGCAGAATGGTAATACATACTCTGCGCGATGTTTTCTGTGAAGCCATACTTTAGATTGGCGTAGCTGGCATTGAATAAACGGTTTTTGATATCTAGGCCGCTATAATGCGGGTTATTGCTGCTAGTAACCGCTTTAATATCTTTAATCTCGTTTTGATAGTGCGGATAAAACAGCGCGGGCTGCGAATGTGCAAAAATGTATTTAATATAGTTCGCATGCCCTAACGCGACTTGTTTAAGCTCAGCATCTGGCGATAAAGTGTCAAGGCCACAGCGGCTTCTAGCGTCATTAAACACCTTATTGGCTATAGCCGATGCATTATCATCATCATCGACGTTAATGTTTTCGTTACTGTTATTATCGTCATTACTATCATTATTGTCATGGTTTTGAGTCTTTTCACCTGAGCTTAAATCATTATCCTTTTGGGCTAAAATACTCGTATCAGCTTGCTCATCGATCTTTATACCTAAGACTGCAAACGCCTCCTCTAACTGCAGATGTGCTATCGCCGCTTTTACATCTTGTAGATAAAGTGCTGGTAGATAGGCTCTTTTTACTCCGTCATCGGCAGGTATTAGCAATAGCAAAGCCAATAATAACACCGGCATGGTAGCAGAAGATCTAGCGCTCACTTACTCCCCTTTTAGTCATAAGTTTTGTCGTTAATATGGAGTACTCACATACTCTACCTTTGTTTTATGGGCGAAAAACTACGTCTGTGCTCATCTAGCACGCCATGAGTCTCAATAGCTTGCAGGTGCGCCTTAGTCGGATAGCCTTTATGCTTAGCAATAGCATACTCAGGATGCTTGCTATCTAAAGCGTACATCGTCTGATCGCGGCTAACTTTAGCCAAGACACTAGCTGCCGCTATACTAGTATGCCGTGCGTCCCCTTTTACCCAAGCTTGGCAATCAATAGCAGATGAGGACAGTCCAAATTCAGACAACTTAACATAATTCAGTTCAGGGCAGCGATTGCCATCGATTAACACCTCAACTTGGCTTGTTTGAATATTCGCAGCATTGCTAACCAATGCCTCTAGCAGTTCTTCCGTGCATAAGCGCATTCCGAGCATTGTCGCTTGCAAGATATTTAGCTGATCGATAACCGCTGCTGGAATATCTGCGATAATATATCCAAGCGCGTGCTGTTGTATTAAAGGATAAAGAGTATCGCGCTTTTTTTCACTGAGCTTTTTGGAGTCAGTCAAGATGGATAAAGGTGTGTCTTTTAGCGGCTGGTTTTCGATAAGATCTGACCAAGTCTTCGGTAAAATAGCTGCCGCAACATGGACACTCCCTAACAAAGGCCCACGCCCTGCTTCATCAATACCTATCTGTAATGTGGGTAAGCTGCCACTTTGCACCGCTCTCGGCGGATACTCAGCTGTGAGCTGCGACAGAAGTAACTGTCCAGTTAATGTTATAGGGGCGGCTAAGGACGTGTATTGACCTTTGATAGTGATGTGCTCAATACAAGTGTCGATAGGCAAAACTTGGGAATTAATACTCATTTTTATCACTGGAATTATTTTATATCATAAGGATTGGAGAGGTTGTTAGAACGTTGCATCGCGAGCGGTACGTGCTCTCATTTGGGCAAACCATTGCTCGACCACGCTATTGGCGGGGTCGTGGTTGCTCTGCTGCTGCAGATTGCGCTTAGTCGCTAGTAAATGCTGTAGCTGTTCATTATAAGCCCGCGGCTGTAAAAGCTTAGTCAGCGTGCGGCAAATATTCTCGCCCGTTGCCTGCTCTTGAATGAGCTCAGTGACTATCATCTCTCCCGCTAAGATATTAGGTAGTGCCACATAAGGAACTTTGACCAAGCGCTTAGCGATCTGATAAGTCAGCTGATTAAGCTGATAAATAACTACCATAGGCCGCTCAAGCAGCATAGCTTCAAGCGTTGCAGTGCCCGAAGCGAGCATAACAATATCGGAGGCCGCCATCGCTTGCTGACTAAAACTCGGCTGACTCTCATCATAGACTACAGCAATAGCATCGCGCAGGGGTTCAGAGCGTTTATCTATCACGTCTTGCACGATATATTGATGATTTTGATCGACTGTCGGGATAATAAAACACAGCTTGGGATCGACTAACAACAGTTTTTGCATACCATCGAGCATCAAAGGTAAAATAGCAGTAATCTCACTGCGGCGCGAGCCTGGCATGACGCAGATAAGCTGACTGACTGCCTCAAAACGCTCTCTAAAAAACTGCTGTAAGCCATCGTTTTGCCAAACCAGCTCACTACGCAGCTGATTGGTCGGCGTCTCAGTCAGCTCAGTATCAAGCGTTCTAAGTAGCGGATGGCCCACACATATCGCCGGATGGTTGTAGCGCTCATAAACGGGCAGCTCGAATGGAAACAAGCACAGCACCAAATGAGTCGCCTCTTTGATACCGTGGATACGCGACTCACGCCATGCCCAAATAGAGGGGCTGACGTACTGGACACAGAACACGCCTTTTGGTTTGAGCTTCTTAGCGACGCGTAAATTAAAATCAGGCGCATCGATACCAATAAACCAATCTATCTGAGCATCCATAAAAGCAGTTAAAAGCTCGCGGCGCGCTTTAAAAAGGTCAGATAATTGCGCGACCACTTCAACCAAACCCATGACGGCTAGCCGAGATAAAGGAAACAGGCTTTGTAGCCCCTGCGCTTGCATCTTGGGTCCGCCCACTCCCACCCAAACAATATCATCACGCAGATTATTCATCTGCTGCATAAAGTCTGCCCCTAAGCTATCCCCCGATACCTCGCCGGCGACTATCCCTATGACCAATGGCGGTGACGATGGTGGTGTTAATGGTGCTTTTGATGGCACTGAGGATAATGCCTGTTCACCTAAGGGTGCACGCTGTTCATCCGCTTGAGTAGGCTTAGCAAAACGAGTCATGACAAACCTTTAATAATGATAAAAATAAAGAATAATATAATCATAAAATAACAAGTATAACAAAATTTTGGTTTTCACATTCCAGTTATCAGTCAATTAACTGCACAGCTACCCTTGTCAACGCACACTTTTGTCCTCATAATGATTATTCCCACAAATCAGCTAAATGATAGATACCCATGACAACAACAGTTACCCACAATGCAGACATTGATGACGTGAACATTGACCAATTCATCCCTTTAGTCACCCCCGCTGAGCTAAAAACTGAGCTACCTCTTACCGATGCCGCCTATCAAACCGTACTCAAAGGCCGTCATACGATTCAAGACATCTTGGATGGTAAAGACAAGCGCTTATTTGTGGTTATTGGCCCTTGCTCTATTCACGATATAAAGGCCGCTCACGAATACGCAGATCGTTTGGCTGTATTGGCCAAAGAAGTCGAAGACAGCATCTTTGTGGTGATGAGAGTCTATTTTGAGAAGCCGCGTACCACTGTGGGCTGGAAAGGCATGATCAACGATCCAGATATGAATGACAGCTTCGATATCGAAAAAGGTCTGCGCAGTGCTCGTAAGCTTTTGATCGATTTGAACGAAAAAGGCTTGCCTTGTGCGACCGAAGCGCTCGATCCGAATACGCCGCAGTACATACAAGACCTTATCAGCTGGTCAGCGATTGGCGCTCGTACCACTGAGAGTCAGACGCATCGCGAGATGAGCTCAGGCTTGTCCTGCCCTGTCGGCTTCAAAAACGGCACCGATGGCGGTATGACTGTCGCTGTCAACGCTATGCAAGCGGTCAAAGCAGGTCATAGCTTCTTAGGTCTATCTGCTGATGGTCAAGTGTCGATTATTAGATCTAAAGGCAATCCTTATGCCCACGTCGTACTGCGCGGCGGCAATGGTAAGCCAAACTATGATGAAACCGCTGTCGCAGCTGCAGAAAACGAGCTAAAAAAAGGCAAAACCAGCACGAAGATTATGATTGACTCAAGCCATGCCAACTCAGGCAAAGATCCGTATTTGCAGCCAATGGTCATCAACAACGTCGCTGAGCAAATTCGAAATGGCAATAAATCCATCATCGGTATGATGATTGAGAGTCACCTAAAAGGCGGTAATCAAAAGCTCACCGCTGATCTTAGTCAGCTTGAGTATGGCAAGTCTATCACTGATGGTTGCCTAGACTGGGACAGCACAGTCACTGCTCTTCATGAGCTGCGTGACGCGGTAAAAGACATATTACCTAATCGATAGTTGCTGACATTATCGCTAGTTGTATTGCTTAACGAAAAAAGCTCATCTATTAAGATGAGCTTTTTGTGTTCTACCAGCTCTGAGCTATTAAGCAGAAGCCTCTGCGGCACTGAGCACACTATCTAGCGTCTCTATTACGTTTTTAGAGGAGACTTGCTGCTGCAAAGCGACAAGCTCATCTTGCGCCATCTGCCGAGTCGGCTCTGCTAGCGTATACCAGCGCGCTAGCACTTGTAGCAAGCGAGATGCCAATACCGGATTGGTGCCATCTAACGTCTTGATTACCCCTGTAAAGAGAGACAAGCCCTCAGCGGTCCAAAGTACGGTCGGCTGCGAGGTGGAAGCGCTAATCACTGAGCGTATCCGATTAGGCGTGTTCCAGTCAAAATCATCATGCACGAGTAAAGCTTTGATATCTTGTGTGGTGACATGAGCGCTCGAGGCTTGTACGCTAAACCACAAATCAATGACCAAATCATTATCATAGAAGCGCTGATAAAAGTCCGCTAAACACTTATCTGCACCAGCAACTCGATGATTCACCATCGCCTTTAACGCGCCGAAGCGTTCAGTCATACAGCTAGCATTCTCATATTGCTGCTGTGCCCACTCCTTTGCACCAGCCACTTCGGCAGTCAATGCCATGTCTAAGACCACATTACGCAGGGCACGCTTACCAAGCGCTTCTGGCGTATCTGAATAAGGCTGCAATGGCAACTGATTATATAAAGCCGTCCACTCATTTTTAAGCGTCTGCGCCACTTGCTTATATAAGCCATTGCGCTGCTGTTTGACCACTTTAGGATCGTAGTCTTGGTGTATGGCTGAGGCCAGCTCCTGCACCGATGGAATATCGAGCAGACGCGCCGCGAGCATAGCATCAGTGACCGCAAGCTTAGGCAGGGTCTTCGCTAAAGCCTGCAGATAGATATCAGGACTGCTTTTTTTATTGCCTTGAATAGTGAGTAAGATACGATTGACAAGCATCTGTGTCACTTGCCATTGGTTAAAGCCATTGGTCTCATGCTCAAGCAAAAACGCTAAGTCCTCATCTTGATAATCATAATTGAGCTGCACCGGCGCACTAAAATCACGCAGCAAAGAAACCACTGGCTCTTGCGTAATATTATCAAAACTAAAGGTCTGCTCTGCCTGATCAAGCATCAGCATACGCTCATCAATGATAGCGCCGGAATCTTTGTCAAATAACGCGGTCGCCACTGGTATTGGTAGCGGCTTTGGTGCATCAAACCCTGGTACGTGGCGCGTCTGCTGCTTAAGAGTGATTGTCAAAGTCTGTGAATCACTATCATAGCTTTGATGACCAGATACTACGGGCGTACCCGGCTGACGATACCAATCGATAAAGTCCTCAATCTTACTATCGGTAATGCTAAGCGCAGATAAAAAATCCTCAACTGTGACCGCTTGGCCGTCATAACGGCGGAAGTACTCATCAGTACCTTTTCGAAAATCTTTAGGGCCTAAAGTATTGGCTATCATCCGCACGATTTCAGCGCCTTTTTCATATACCGTCGTGGTATAAAAATTATTAATCTCAACGAAGCTCTCAGGACGTACCGGATGCGCCAGTGGCCCTGCGTCCTCGCTGAATTGATGCGCGCGCAAAGTGGCAACATCATCGATACGCTGCACCGCGCTTGACTGCTGATCGGCAGAAAAAGATTGATCGCGGTAGACGGTAAGCCCTTCTTTTAGACACAGCTGAAACCAATCACGGCAGGTAATACGATTACCAGTCCAGTTATGAAAGTACTCATGAGCAATGATGGATTTGACACTGAAGCTGCGCGCGTCCGTCGTCGTCTCAGGACTTGAGAGCACACAAGCAGTGTTAAAGATATTGAGACCTTTATTCTCCATCGCGCCCATATTGAACTGACTGACGGCCACTATCATGTAGCGATCCAAATCATACGCACGGCCATAATTGACCTCATCCCAGCGCATCGAGTCTTTGAGCGCCTGCATACCCACATGACACTTATCGATATCATCACTCTTGGCGTAGAGCTCAAGCAAGACCTCGCGCCCCTCACTAGTGGTATAACTATCACTCAATACTTCTAAATCAGCGATGACGCTCGCGAATAGATAGCTGGGCTTGTTGGTTGGGTCGTGCCAAATTGCATAGTGACGGGTGTTGTCGTCGGCAACTTCACCCGCTTCGATCAAATTACCATTGGCAAGTAAAGTCGGAAAGCGCTTGTCGGCCTCAATACGGGTAGTAAAAACAGATAGCACATCAGGGCGATCAGGATAAAAGGTAATCTTGCGAAAGCCCTCAGGCTCACATTGAGTGACAAACATCGTATCGCTACCACTACCGGCTATATACAGACCTTCAAGCGCAGTATTAGTATGCGGATAAATACGTACTTGCAGCTGCAAAGTCAGCTTATCTGGCGCCTCACTAATAATAAGCTTACCGTCAGCTTGCTGATAGCAATCATTAGACAGTACCTCATCGTTAAGTGTGATAGCTATCAGCTCAAGCTCCTCGCCATCGAGGACTAAGTCACCATCGCTCTGCCGCTGCATCACCAAAGTGCTATCGACGATAGCATGGTCATCGAACAGCTGAATATCTAAATCAACGGTATCAACATCGAAGCTTGGCAGCTTATAGTCTTTTAGATGGATTTTGCTGGGCATATGCGTAGGAACATCCGGCATGTCTGCATTGATAATATTGGCATCAGTTTGAGTCGTTGACATTGATAATCCTATTGTTGTTCTAAAGAAGGCTAGAGTCTATTGTTTTTATACGGCGTCATTACCGCTTATTTAAACGCGCTCATTAAATTAAGTTTGATTCTGCTAAGCTTTAACGCTACATTGGCCTCAATAAGTAAATTTCAAGAGCAACCTCGCGATTTAACCACTTTGGCGCCTTTTATGAATCCTAACTCTCCTCCTCTTACCCCAGCCTTGCTGATAGCTTACACTCAAGCCCTTCTACCTTCTTTATTAGAGGTTACAAAAGAGGCAACCCCATCGCCCAAGCTACTCAGGCTACCCAAACTACTCTGGGCAGTTGAAGATAGCCAGCAAGCTGATAGTCTCAGCCTACTGCTGCAAAAACAAGACGAGCAAGAGGTCTTTGCTATGAATAGTCATGCTGATAAAGAGGAAAATGAAGAGAACAAGACTGAAGAGAATAAGGCTAAAAAGAACAGAGTTGAAAATAGTATAAAACCAGATATTGAGATAAGCACTTTAGCCAAGCTTAGTCATCAGTATAGTCCTCAGCGTTTTGAGCTTGCCTGCTTTTGGCTACCTACGATGTCAGCCGAGCAGTTGCAGCAATTTATACCGACTATAATGCGTTATAGGGATCTGTACGCCGCTCATTTGCTAATCGCTGTCAAGGATAAGATAGACCTGCGAGCGTACGGATTTATGCCGTTCGATATCTTAGGCGATCAAGCAATTGACACAGCTATCACAGCCATAGACTCTCCTACGGCTGAGCGTCTGCTACCAGCAGCCTCTTCTTTAACCCTTTGGCAGTTTAATCTGTACGATTATAAACGCCTGCCCAATTGGCTAAATAGTAAATACTGGGCCAATCCTGAAAACTGGGATAAGCATCGCTGGTAAAAAATAACAATGGCTCTAGTTTATCTATACGCGTTATCGATAATCTCGCTGAAATTAAAAAATAAAAACTTATACGACTAAGTTGTCTGACACATGCTGTAATACTTACCGAACCTTGGTATTATTTACAGTAATGCTACTTACACAACGTAACATTGATTTTATGATAGACCTCAATGACCTAAGTTTATTGTGCGATATATAAAACAACAAATAAATTACCTATTTAGGAGCTTCAAATGTCACAACTTTCTTCTTTTAGTAACCGTTTTGCCAAAATGACTGCGCTAGCTGTCTTGTCTAGTGCGGTGGCCTTAACTACAGGTTGTGCCACCAAACGCGCTACCTCTGAAGTCGTCGTCGCGCCTTTAGGTATCCCTGGTGGTCAAGGGGTTTATACCGGTGCGGTCGTAGTCGATAATCCTGTAGCCGTAGTCGATGCTTCAGACAATATGGAAGCGGTCGTTTATTTTGCATTTGATAGTAGCGAGATCACCGCACAAGCTGCCAGCGTACTGAATCAACACGTCAGCTTATTAAACGCAAATCCAGGTACACAGGTGCTAATCGCAGGCCATACTGATGAGCGCGGCAGCCGCGAGTACAATATCGCTTTGGGTGAGCGCCGTGCACAAGCTGCACGTAATTATCTAGCAGCGCAAGGCGTCGCTGCCAATAATATCCGTATTATTAGCTACGGTGAAGAGCGTCCTGCAGCAGCTGGTAACACTGAAGAGGCTTACGCCTTAAACCGCCGTGCTGAGCTGTCGTACTAATAGCCAGCTTACTGGTTATTAGCCTATTCTCATCTCATTTCGTATTTTGACTTTGACCCAGTAATATCAGTATTACTGGGTTTTTTTGTATTCTACAATAAGATTAGCTAAGGATTTTTGCGCTTACTCCTTCATACCTGCCATAATAATACGCTTATGATTATTAATAGTATTCACTCGCCCTTATGATCTTACTGAATGACATTCACTATACGCAGCTTACGGCGACTCATTATTGCGCTATTGCTCGCTTGCAGCCTATTGGCACTCGATTATGGAGAGATCATTCGACTGCTCTCACACCTGTTACTCTATCTACTAGCGGCTTTGATCATGACTCATTATCTTCGCAGACGTTTTGTATCGTGTCGCCCTCTTATAACCCAGCCAGTGACTTCTCTTCGTTAGGTGCTACAAAGCAAGATTTATTAAATAAAAAAATTAAGCGTCAAAGTCAACGTACTGGCGTGCGCTTACTCTTAAATAGATTACTCGCTGAGCTCGGCATAGCAGATACGCTAGACGAGTCGGCGTTCCCCTATCGACTCAAAAACCATCGCCATTATGTGTGCTTCAGTCATTCGGCAGATACAGTAGCCGTCGCTCTGAGCTTTGACAGCGCTATTGGTATAGATATTGAGGTAAATAGCGTGGCATGGCAAGTCGCCAAACGCTTCTATCATCCCAGTGAAATCGCTATGCTCGAGCAGCTGTCACTCGATAAACGCGATTATCTGGTCAGGTTACTATGGCAAATCAAAGAGAGTTTGATCAAAATCAATCAAACAACACTCGCAGCAGGTTTAGGTCGCGCTGACCTAACGCTAGTTCAGACGCTTATCGAATATGATAGCGCTGATAATAGTGCTGACAATATTATTAAGAATAATAGTTCTGCTCGTGAGCTATTTATAGAGCTGAACCAGGACGCTCAGCGTAGAGTAGCTTATATTTCAAACTATCAGACGATAGTAGTATTCTGATATAACCAGTATTTAGCGTAATATTCAGTTTAACTAACGCTCTTACCCCATTTAAGCAAACTTAAAACACAAAAAAGCGATCCGAAGATCGCTTTTTTTTATTAGAAAGATTCAGTCTTTAAATTAGAAGCGGTAAGTTGCACCAACTTTAACGATTGGGAACCACTCTAACCAGCTTTTATCTTCTAGATCTTTTTCAGCTTGACGCGCTGCATCTTGCGCCGCTACTACATTTCCGCCTTCACCAGTGTAACGAACGTTTGCATCTACTTTGCCCATATAAGCTGCACCTAGTTCACCAAATAAACCAAAGTTATTAGTGATATTAGGACGGAAGCCTACAGTTAAGTAAGGGGCTAACTTGTTACGGTGCTCAATACTACCTTCTAGGTTACCAACGTTATCACCGCCAAAATCTTCAGCTAAAGATTGGTCAAGAGTTGCATTACCAGCATAGAACTTGTTGCCATCAATACTGTAGTAACCTTCACCTTCAGCATTTGCACGAACATCAATATCGTTATCAGGAACGATGATACCAGCACCCACAGTAAACCAGTTCGCTGCAGGGCGCATCTGTACGCCTAAGTATGGGTTGCTAAAATCTGTATCTACGTCATAGTTGATGTCATTTGCATCGAAGTCACCGCCGAATAGGTCAGCAACGTCGCCACCTGCCCAACCGGCTTGTAGTTCAGTAGTCTCGTTGATGCTCCACGCGATGTTTGCGCCATAACCTAAGCTACCAATCTCTGCACTAACAGCAGCAGGGTTGATTGCTGTGTTAAATAGAGTCTTAGTTGTACCAACGACTGCGCCAGTAGTATTGCGGATGATACCCGCATCTTGGTTATACTGATAAGCAGGAGCAGCTACTGGGTAAGCAACCGTATCATTATCATCTACAACAACGATAGGATCGGCAGCCATAGCAGCAGTTGAGCCTAGAATAGCGGCAGATACTGCCGTAAGTTTAATAAGTTTCATCATTAATCTCCTAAAAATATGAAGTAGCTTGCCCACAGTGAATGACGACTTAGCGTTTTTACAAACCATCATTTTGTTGAGCAGATTAAAACAATTTTGACTCTAAAAGTCATCCCCTAAGAAGCGCTTTTTGTTTGCCATTATGTAAAGATTACGTAGGTATTGTAATTATTACCGTTACACTCTGTCATAAAGCGCATTAGTGTTACAAGATATGTCAAGACAGAATAATTAGCGTATCAATATATCTAGTAAATAATAACTCATCATTACAAAGCGAGTAACCTCGCTAATGAGAACAACGTTTAAAAGCGTAAATAAACGTGGTATCGGTAAGCTAAAAACTCTTAATGACATATCTAAGTAACTGAATACTATTTTGGCTTATTATAATATTTTAAACAGTGTAGCTTATATAACTAATTACTACAGTTTGTTGTGTTATGTGAAATGATGTATCTTAGCGAGCCATAGAGACAAATTGAGTAGTATGGCTGGCTGCTGATACCCTGCCTAGATTATGAAAATAGTAAGCTATACTCTTTATGCAAAACGAGATTAGCGAGTTGCCTGCTGAGCAATCGCATGAATGACACCCCTTAACTATCGAGCCAATATTATGCCTAAAGTATCATCTATTACTCGTGTATTAGAGATTGTAGAAGCCGTATCTTATGCCCAAAGACCGCTCTCACCCCTTGAGCTGTCAAAGGATTTAGACATTCCAAAACCTACTATTCACCGGTTGATACAGACTTTGGTCGAAGAAGGGTTTATTGGAGTGGATATAGGAGGCGGAATAATACCAGGCAAGCGCGTACGTAATCTGAGTATAGAGCTGTGGCAACAAAAGCAGTTCTTTCAGGAGCGGCAGTTGATACTACAAGGATTGGTGGATGATATAAAGGAGAGCTGCGGCATCGCTGTACCGCATCAGATGAGCATGCTATATACCAATCGCGTACAGACTGATCGGCCTATCCAGATCTATTTACCAGCCGGCTCTCAGTCGCCAATGTGGTGTACCGCAACGGGTAAGCTCTATCTTAGTCTTCTGCCTACGCAAACCCGTGCGAAGATGCTGCGACAGCTCCCACTTGATAGGTTTACTGAAAACACCTTTACCGATGTTGATGCTTTAACTGCTGAATTAGACACTATCGCGAAGTCAGGCGTCGGCATAGACAACGAAGAGTTTATCTCTGAGGCCTTATCAGTAGCCGTGCCTATACTCGATAAGGACTCACGCTATTTGGCATCTTTATTTGTAAATGCACCTACTATCCGCGTCTCTTTAGAAGCGCTTCAGACACACGTACCCAGACTTAGAGTCGCGGCGCAGAATATCCAAACGCTGTGCTATGAGTTTGAAATGAAATGATCAGCGGATGTGGCTATCACTCTGTAACGGTACTCTAATAAAATGTGCTCACGTCTTTACGCTGTTAAGGCAGTACTGATGGATCATGAATAGCCATAATGCTCGAGAAGTCCTTGTCACCATGCTCGCCAGTATGAGCGCTATACAGCTGCGCGGCTCGCTGTGCCATTGGCGTGTCGACCTCAGTCTGCCTAGCCGTTTGCAGCGCAAGGTTTAAATCCTTTTGCATCAGCTTACTCATAAAGCCGCCTTGATAGTGGTGGCTAGAGGGGACATTATCCATCACTTGCGGATAAGGGTTGTAGACCTCTAGTGTCCAATTGCGCCCTGAGCTTTGTAGCATAATATCCGAGAGTACTTTGGCATCTAAGCCGTTTTTGACGCCGAGGTTTATCGCCTCTGCCGTGCCTGTCATTAAGATACCAAGCAGCATATTGTTGCAGATCTTAGCCACTTGTCCGGCGCCGTGCTCGCCTGCATGAAAGATATTTTTGCCCATGGCGGTAAGGATAGGTTCGGCTCTAGCAAAAGCCTCAGCTTCGCCGCCTACAATAAAAGTCAAACTACCTGCTATTGCCCCGCCGGTGCCCCCTGATACTGGCGCATCCAAAAAGTCTATACCAAGCGCACTTGCCGCAGCTGCGACTTGCCTAGCGTCTGCTGCAGCAATGGTGCTACTGTCAATCACTAAGGTGTCTTTAGCAAGATGAGATAGCAGTCCTTGTTTCTGTTCGCCGCCTGCTTGCTCTTCATCATTCTCGCTACTTCCTAAATACACTGATAGCACATGCTCGCCTGCGGGCAGCATACTAATCACTACTTGCGCATTAGCAGCCGCTTGCTGCGGGCTATCTGCCACCCTAGCGCCTGCTTGCTGTAGACGCTCGGTCGCAGCCAAAGATAAATCATAGACGCTCAGCGCGTAGCCTGCGCTTAGCAGGTTCTGTGCCATTGGCGCGCCCATATTACCTAAGCCAATAAAAGCGATGTTAGGCTTTTTGTCCTTGACTGACTCACTTGCGTTTGCAGTTTTATTCATTCCATCATTCCTTGATGTCGTTATCGGTTATTGACTCAATAAAGTCTAGCGTACATGCTGCGCGCCTAAAGCATCAGCGGTAAGCCAATCTTGCAAGGGATGCTGATAAGGGGCATAAGGGTTGTCGAAATGCGACTCAATATACGCTTGTCCCTCAGCGCTTAGGCAGTCCGCTAAGGTGCGTGACCACTGCGGCGCTTTATCCTTATCAATGAGCAGCGCGCGCACCCCTTCTCTAAAGTCAGGATTGGCTGCGCAGTGCACGGCGACATTGGCTTCTAAATACAGCACTTGCTCTAGTGATAAAGCGCTGACTTTATAATACAGCGCATAAGTCAAAGCGGCGGTTACTGGGCAGCCGTGACGATAAGTTGCCAGCGCTTTTTGTGTCCATTTATCGGCAGCAAAGTCAGCATCAATCTTAGCTAGAGCGTCATCGTTTTGTAGCAGATGATCAATCTCAGCTAACCCGCCACTATTCATAAGCTTATTAATGGTTTGCCAATATTTGGCCAAATGACTCTCAGGCAGGTCAGTCGCTGGCTGTGCCGCTAAAGCGCGACTAGCAACACTTGGCAACCTACCAAAGCCTTGCTCCATCTCCGCGCGCCAATCGGCAGCTTTTAGGCGCTCAATGATAGATTCATAGTCGCCACTTTGGGCATAGTATTCAGCCAAGTTACCAATGATGGCGTCGCCGGCATGGCACATAGCGCCGGTCAGACCTAAAAACAGCCCTGTATGAGCAGGCATACGCTGCAAGAACCAACTACCAGAAGCATCAGGGAACAGACCTATGGTAATCTCAGGCATCGCAAAGCGAGTACGCTCGGTGACGATACGATGGCTACAAGCTGCCATCAGTCCCATACCGCCGCCCATAATAATCCCGTCACCCCATAAAATCAGCGGTTTGGGATAAAAGTGCATTTGCCGATAGAGGCGATACTCATGACCAAAAAACTCGGTTGCATAAGGATTGGGCAGTGGTGCAGACTCTGACATACTGTCGTAAAGCTTGCGAATATCTCCGCCAGCGCAGAAGGCTTTGTCACCTGCGCCTTTAAGAATGATGGCGACTATTTGGCTGTCCGTCTGCCAAGCTTCGAGCTGCTGTGATAACAGTTGACACATCTCAACGCTCAAAGCATTAAGCGACTTTGGGCTGTTTAAAGTCATAATGCCAAGCTGATGACCGCAATGCGTCTCTTGGGTCTCGAAAAGTACTGCAGCTTCTTGCTCTGGAGAAGCAATGCTTTGATTATTAGATTGATTATTTGTGCTCATAAAACGACCTATGAAACTTTATAGAATTTAAAAACGGGCTAGAAAAGGCTGCTAACGCAAAGAGCTAAGAGCGTCGTCTTGCAACATCTGCCGGGATACGATGACGCGCATGATCTCATTAGTCCCTTCTAGTATTTGATGCACGCGCAGATCGCGCACATGACGCTCAAGCGGATACTCGTTGAGATAACCGTAGCCGCCATGCAGTTGTAACGCTTCATTAGCGACTTCAAAGCTCAAATCGGTAGCCAAGCGTTTTGCCATGGCGCAATAAGTTGCCGCTTGCGGGTCGTTGTTATCAACTTTACTAGCGGCCAGATAGATCATTTGTCTTGCGGTTATGGTTTGCGTGAGCATATCGGCAAGCTTGAATTGTACGGATTGAAAGCCTGCTATTGGCTTGCCAAACTGCTGGCGGTTTTTGACGTAGCTCGTCGCCGTTTCAAGCGCGGCCTGCGCTGTGCCTACCGCACAGATACCGATATTAATACGCCCGCCATTAAGACCTTTCATGGCGATGCTAAAGCCTTGACCTTCAGCACCTAATAAGTTGGATGCAGGGACTTTGACATTGTTAAAGCTAATAGTACGCGTCGGCTGCGCTTTCCAACCCATTTTATGCTCGTTTTTACCATACTCAATGCCGTCGCTTTGGGCATCGACTACAAAGGCAGAAACGCCCTTAGCACCTGTATCACCTGTGCGCGCCATGACGACCAACACATCAGTTGACCCCGCCCCTGAGATAAAGGTTTTCTCGCCATTGAGGACGTAATAATCGCCTTGTCTATCCGCCTTGGTGCGTAAGGACGCCGCATCAGAGCCTGCATTTGGCTCTGTCAGACAATAGCTGCCTAACCACTCGCCATTGACCATCTTCGGCAGATACTGCTGGCATAGCGCGTCATGACCATACTCTCCAATCATCCATGACACCATGTTATGGATGCTCATATAAGAAGCCACCGCAGTGTCGCCCCAAGCTAGCGCCTCAAACACCATCGCTGAGTCCAAGCGCGGCAAGCCTAGACCCTCATAATTAGGATTGGTATAAAGGCCTAAAAAGCCAAGCTCTCCTGATTTTTTGATGACCTCAATAGGAAAGTACGAGCTGCGATCCCATTCAGCAGCGTTGGGTCTTAGCTCTTTTAATGCGAACTGACGAGCGCTGTGCTCAAAAGCTACTTGATCGTCGGTTAGGGAAAAATCCATGCAGTTATCCTTAAATAGTGCGGCAAAATGTAGCTTACAATACAGCTTACATTGAGATGGTAGTATTGACTTTGCCCCGGCTTGCTTCATCATCGAACCAGCGCGCGGTGACTGTTTTGGTTTGCGTATAGAACTGCACTGCTTGCTTGCCATAAGGTCCTAAATCGCCAAGCTTGCTAGCGCGTGAGCCTGAGAACGAGAACATAGGTAGCGGTACAGGAATCGGTAAATTAATACCGATTTGACCGACCATGACGTCCTGCTGGAATTTATGCGCCGCCGCTCCTGACTGAGTAAAAATAGCAGTGCCATTACCGTTAGGATTATTATTAATCAGCTCAATAGCTTCATCTAAGCTACCCACGCGCATGATACAAAGCACTGGACCAAAGATTTCTTGTTGGTAAATCTGCATCTCACTTGTGACATGATCAAAGATCGTCGGTCCAACGAAGTTGCCTTTCTCAAATCCTTCGACCTGAATACCGCGACCATCCAGAAGTAAGCTTGCGCCTTCCTCGACTCCTGTATTAATTAAATGCTCAACGCGAGCTTTTGCCGCAGGCGAGATGAGCGGGCCTAGATCTTTGTCGTTCTTACCTGCAGAGACTACTAAAGTTTCAGCTTTGGCTTTGATGTCATCGATCCACTCGCCTGCTGCGCCGACCAACACCACAACTGACAAAGCCATACAGCGCTGTCCTGCTGCCCCAAAGGCCGCGCCTGCGAGCTGGTTTAGCGTTTGCTCTTTATTGGCATCAGGCAAGATGACGCCATGATTTTTGGCGCCCATCATACACTGAGCGCGTTTACCTGACCGACTTGCGCGCTCATAGACATGTTTGCCAACTGCGGTAGAACCGACAAAAGACACCGCCTTGATGTCAGGATGATCGCAGATAGCGTCAACGGTTGGCTTGCCGCCATGCACGACGTTCAATACCCCTTTTGGCACGCCCGCCTCTACTGCTAGCTCGACTAAACGCATAGTCACCATTGGATCTTGCTCAGAGGGCTTTAAGATAAAGGTGTTGCCCGTGGCGATGGCCATCGGGAACATCCATAGTGGAATCATCGCTGGAAAGTTAAACGGCGTGATACCCGCGCATACGCCAAGCGGCTGCCAAATGCTATAAGTATCTACATCTGAGGCGACGTTTTCGACAAAGTCGCCCATTTGCAGGTTAGCGATACCCGCCGCATGTTCGACCACTTCTAAACCACGAAACACATCACCGCGCGCATCAGCAAGGGTTTTGCCTTGCTCGGCGGTTAGAATTTGCGCAAGCTCATCCATGTGCTCACGAATGAGTGCTTGATACTTTAAGAAGATACGCGCACGAGTGGTGATAGGCGTTTTGCGCCAAGTCGCAAATGCAGCTTTGGCAGTGGCGACGGCTTCGTTGATCTCATCATCGGTGCTTTGTGGTACTTTAGCAATGATGTCTTGAGTGGCAGGATCAGAAATATCAATCCATTCGCTAGTGTTAGATTGGCTGAACTCACCATTGATGAGCTGTTGAACATGATGCATAAGATATCCTTATCTTGTTTGAGTCATCACAAAATATATTATGAAAGATAGCGATTGAGCTGTCAGTGAAGAGTAGATTAACAATTTGATGGTCATCGACTATAACAACAATGTCAAATTAAGGTCAAGCGCTTTAAGGCATCTGGCTGTGAGTGAATACAAATCGCTTGTTAAACTAAAAAAAAGCCCATGAATACTCATGAGCTTTTTACGAGCTGATAATAGACTTATCATTCATCAATAAAATAAACACAGCCACTTAAAGCAAGCCGATTAGCCTTTATTCTGCTCGTTATACTCGTCACGCATGACTTTTTTATCGTGTTTACCGACTGAGGTTTTAGGCAGATCATCGAAGAATTGAAACTCACTCGGGATGCCATATTTAGGAATGATACCTTTAGCAACCGCTTGCTCAGCAACCGCTATAATATCATCAGCAGTGGTGTCTTGATGGCTCGGTTTGAGAACGATCAGGGCTACCGGACGTTCGCCCCATTTTTTATCAGGGACGCCAATGACCGAGACATCGGCTACTGCTGGGTGCAGCGACAAGATAGTCTCAATCTCGAGCGAGGATATCCACTCGCCGCCTGATTTGATCACGTCTTTGAGACGATCGGTGATTTTGAAGTAGCCGTCTTTGGTCATATAAGCGATATCTTGAGTGTGCATGTAGCCGTTTTCCCACAGCTCAGTACCGGCATCGTCGTTTTTGAAGTAGCTTTGCGTCAGCCAAGGCGCACGTAGCACCAGCTCACCAGTATTGTCTGCGCCTGTACCAACTGATTTATTATCGGTACTCCACACTTGCGCATCGACCATCATTACAGGTTTGCCTGACATGCAGCGGCGGGTGATATCTTCATCAACACTCATCTCAGGCTCATCGATAGTGAACTCGGTCAGACCAATGAGCGGCGCAGTCTCTGACATACCGTAACCTGTGTAGACTTCGATATCTTGCGCGAGAGCCGCTTTGGCTAATCCTTCGGTCAATCGCGAGCCGCCGATGATCATTTTTAGACCGTTAAAGCTCTTATTGCGATCTTGGGCTTCTTTTAGCACCATTTGTAGTATCGTCGGAACACAATGCGTAATGCTGACCTTTTCATTGATGATGAGATCGAGCAAAGTATCAGGCGCATAACGACCTGGATAAACTTGCTTGAGACCTGTCATCGTCGCAGTATAAGGAAAGCCCCACGCATGCACATGGAACATCGGCGTCATCGGCATATAGACGTCGCCATAGCTGACGCCTTGCTTATCTGGGAGCATTCCTAAGGTTGCCGCCTCCGCCATGCTGTGCAGTACTAGCTGACGATGGCTAAAGAAAACGCCTTTAGGATTACCTGTGGTACCTGAAGTATAAAAGGTAGTGGCGATAGTATTTTCATCAAAATCTGGAAACTCAAACTCATCACTGGCATCTGCTAATAGCGTCTCATACTCACCAATGACGCGGCTTTGATTATCACCGAACACCCCTTCAACTGTGGTGCCATTATCATCAAGCCAGATAATGTGCTCGATACTGGAGTTTTCGAACTGATAGTCTTTGACTAAAGGCGCAAATTCAGAATTAAGCATCAGCACTTTTGGTTTGGCGTGATTAACCGTATATAGCACCTTTTCAGGCGACAGACGAATATTCACCGTTTGCAGCACATATTCAGACATCGGAATCGCGAAGTAGGACTCAAGATAGCGATGACTGTCCCAGTCCATAACAGCGATGACGTCCCCTGCGTCCAGGTTAAGACTATCTAAGACATTGGCTAGGCGGTTAATACGGGTAAAGAACTCGCTATAAGTAAAGCGTTTTTTGTCGGCATAGATGATTTCTTGGGCTTGCGAGACCGTCTTAGCACGGTTCAATAGCTGCTTGATAATCAGCGGATAATCGTAAGCAGACGGGGCGCTATGATAAGCATTTGACATAAATCTCATTTCCTTTGAGGGTGTTCGTTATTTTCGTGTCTTAACATGGCTTAGTAATTCAGTTTGCAGGTTTTGGCCATTTGAATACTAATAATTTCAAATCAAGATACGCTTAATACTAAAAAAATTTAAATGCGCTGTAAAGTGAGCTTGCGTAAGTGGTAGGCTAACAAGCGATCATAGCTGTATAGGCTAAGCAGCTTTTGACTTGGTTTTTATCATGCCAAAACTTGCAATCAGCAGCGCTAATACTTGTACGAATAATAGCAGCCATACCGTAAATTGCCATTGCCCATAAGCATAAGCTAGACCGCAAAGCCAAGCGCCTACCGTGCCGCCTGCGTAATAGAATAAATAATATAGCCCTGAGGCTAGCGAGCGGCCTTGTTTAACATTGACCGCGATATAGCTGATGGTCGCCGATTGAGTCACAAACACCCCTGAGGACATCACCCCTAGACCGATAACGATCAGCCATAAAGGCGTCGCTAGCGTCAACAACACTCCAAGCATCGAGATAATGACCGCCACTATAATCGTGCGCGCTGAGCCAAAGCGGCGCAATAGAATAGTCGATAGCGGCGTAATGATCACCCCTATCAGATAAACGGCAAAAATATTCGCAAGTGCGCCGGTGCCGAGATTGTATGGTGTATCAGCGAGATATAAATTAATAAAGGTAAAACAGCCCACCAGTGAAAATAGCACGCAAGCGCCAAGTAAGCAGGCGGTGACCACGTAACGATTGACTAAGTGCGAGCCGAGCGTCTGTATCGCCGAGCGAAAGTTTGGATTGGCCACAAACTGCCGCGACGCAGGCAGCATCTTAGTAACCCATAAAGCGCCAAGTAGCGTCATCGCCGCCATCACATAATAGCCTGCACGCCAGCCGATCAGCTCATGCAAATGCCCCAGCAAAAACCGGCCCATAAAGCCGCCGAGTACAGAGCCTGATACATAAAACGACATCAGCTCTGTGACCGCACGCCCCTCAAACTCCTCGCCGATATAAGCAATCGTCACCACCGTGATACCGGGTACAGACAACCCCTGCAAAAACCGCCAAACCCCCATCCAGCCGATGCTCGGGCTTTGAGCGATAAGCGCCGTTGGTAGCGTCAAAAACAATAAAGCACCAACAATAAACACCTTACGGCCGACAGCATCAGACAGCATGCCCAAAAAAGGCGACATAATTGCAATCGCCAGTACCGTCGCGCCAACCACCATACCCGCCTGTACTTCCGTGGCAGCAAAATCTGTGATAAGCACTGGCAAGATAGCCTGCACAGAATAGACCTGCAAAAAAGCAAACATGCCGATAAGCCCCATGGTCAGCTTTAATACCCACGAAGGCGAATGGTGTGGCGTGTTTGCGTGATATGCTCTCTCGCCGTTTGAGTGGTGAGCGTCGGCGACGTTGCGACTTGTTGTATGATGTATTGGTTTCAAAATAGTGCTAACTGTATTGGACGCTAAAAAGCGTAAGTAAAAAGAAAGTAGCGCTCTAGGTATTTTAATTACCTACTAACCCTTAGCGCTTATTAATTAATGAAGCACTATAGCACAAGCGATATCGGTTTTAAGGGCACAAAATGTTATTGATACTTATCACCTAGGCTCTCAAGTGGCTCGGTGTTCTATCTGAGTATGGACATTCTTAAACGTCCAGCAAAACAACGTCCAACAAGTCCTAAGCTTATACATCGCTCCCTTTGACATATTAACTATTAAAACCTACTATAAATCGGCTTTTATCAGCTTACTCTCTTGTTAAGATTGACTATTAAGCAATGCACTGAACTTTTTAAAAGACAACTATCAAAAGACAACTACTATGATAAATTGCCTAACGCGTTTGAGTATAGCTACAATCATAATAGCTACCTACGCGCTACTGTCTACAGCGCCTGCTTCAGCTAAGATTGCACTAACAGAAACGACACAGACAGTGCCAACGCCAACCTCAACGTCGGTAGCATCGCTCAACCAAGATGTAACTTGTATTCCTGACAGTGCAATTAGCGCTGATAATTTAAGTCAAACAAAAAATAACGGACCCTTTAACATTGCTAGCAAAAAAGTACCACGTGAGTTAGTAGACGGCTTTGGCGGTGGCACTATTTACTATCCGACTAACGCTAGCAACTGCGGACGTTTGGGCGCAATTGCTGTGATACCTGGCTACGTCTCTTATGAATCGTCGATTAAATGGTTGGGACCCCGCCTAGCTGCTTGGGGCTTTGTCGTGATTACAATGAATACCAACTCTATTTATGATAGACCCGATAGCCGCGCTAAGCAGCTAAGCCATGCTTTAGATTATGTAATCAGCGATAATACCGTAGGCAATATAGTAGATCCTGATCGCTTAGGGGCAATTGGTTGGTCCATGGGCGGGGGCGGCGCGCTCAAACTAGCATCTACGCATAGCAACGTACGCGCCATTATGCCACTCGCCCCTTATCATGATAGAAGCTATGGTGAAGTAACAACGCCGACTTTTGTTATCTCCTGTGAGTACGATGTTATTGCGGCTAATAACAAGTATACCAATTTGTTTTATAAACAAGCGACAGGGCCTAAGATGAAGATTGAGGTCAATAACGCCAGCCATCTCTGTCCAAGTTACCGCTTGAATGAAAAGCTACTAAGCAAGCCTAGTATCGCGTGGATGCAGCGTCATATCAATGGCGATACCCGCTTTGATCAGTTCTTATGTGGTCGAGAAGACTATAGCATAAGCCCGCGTATATCGAATTATGATTACGCTGACTGTCCGTAACTGACTTACATACTTGGCTTGTATGTTCCCTGTACAACAACAGTTACCGTAGGGATAAGTCTATCTAATTAAGCGTATTATGGTTCCCGAATGAATAAAAAGAATTATTCAAAAACCACTTAAAAGACTACTTTTATACATTCGTGAACGTCATTCACTATAGAGGCTTATATGTCAGAAGAATTTAAAAAAGATCAGATACATGACCTAGGCGCTGGGTTTTGGAACATTAGAGGCTCTTTTGTCAGAAATGGTATGGTCGATATCGGTAATCAATCAGCGCTCGTTAAGCTAGCATCAGGGAAGTTTATTTTGCTAGATAGCTATACTTTAACTGGTGAGGTGCGCGAGCAAGTGCTGGCGCTGACCAATAATGGTAAAGATATTGAAGCGGTGCTCAATGTACATCCTTTTCACACTGTACACTGTGCAAAAGTCGCCAAGGATTTTCCGCACGCTACTTTTTATGGTAGTGCTCGCCATCATAAGCAGGTACCCGAGGTCAACTGGAGCGAGGATTATGTAGAAAGCGAAGCTGTAGCCCAGCGCTATCCTGAGCTTGAGTTCTCCTTACCAAAAGGTATTGATTATATCTCCTCTAACGACTCCGTACATTCAGGCTCACTATTGGTTTATCACCCTGCTAGTCAAAGCATCTATGTCGACGATACCTTTGAGATACCGCCATCAAAGAAGTTTAATGATGTGCAAGCCGGTATCAACCTACATGCGACCACACTTAAAGCATTAAAAGATGAGCCTGATGCTGGCAAAGCGTACTGCGACTGGGCGACAAAGCTTGCTCACGAGTGGCGAGAGGTGCGTAACTTTTGCGGGGCCCATTCTGGTCTAGTCGTTTTTGCAGAAGGTGAGTTTGAAGCTGCATTGCTATCGAGAATTGATAACGCGCGCGCTGATTTAGAAGCGGCCTCTAGCCAGACTTAATCGAAAGGCCTAATCGATATGCAGTTACGGCAACTGTAAAGCTTGGGACAAGTTACAAAAGTTGTGTAACGATACTAGCGGCTTGAATCCATTACTATTTACTAGTGACTTGTTTATCAAACGATGTACTATCATAGAGTTTACAATTAAAATTATTAACATCATTGAGGAGAATAACCATGGCAGAAAAGATACATGATCTAGGGTCAGGGTTTTGGAACATACGCGGCGAGTTTCGCATCGGCGGCGTTATCAATATCGGTACGCAGTGCTCGCTTGTCAAATTAGAGTCCGGCAAGTTTATCTTCTTAGACAGCTATAAGCTGACAGGTGAAGTGCGCGATAAAGTGATGGCATTGACTAATAACGGTCAAGACGTCGAAGCGGTACTGAACGTACATCCATTCCACACGGTTCACTGCGCACAGATGGCAAAAGATTTTCCGCAAGCAATCTTTTATGGCAGTACTCGCCACGCCAAACAAGTGCCTGAGGTTGAGTGGAGCGAGGATTTGGTTGAAAGTACGGCAGTCGCTGAGCGCTATCCTGAGCTTGAGTTCTCTATGTCGCAAGGCATCGATTATATCCATGCTAATGAGATGATTCATGCCGGCTCGTTATTGGCTTATCATCCTGCGAGTAAAAGCCTACACGTCGATGATACCTTTATGAGCCCTCCTTCTAAATTGCTCGAAAAAATGTTGCCAGAGGTGATGCTGCATCCTACTACCAAAAAAGCGCTTAAAGACGAGTCTAATGCCGGCAAAGAGTACTGTGACTGGGCGACTCAAATTGCTCATGACTGGGACGTACGTAACTTCTGCGCCGCGCACTCTTACTTAGTCAAATTTAAACAAGGCGAGTTTGAAGAAGCGTTACTTAAAGCCGTAAATAAGGCTCGCCCTAAGCTTGAAAATGCTTAAGGAAGATTAAGTTTAATAAAAACCTCTGCATTTATAGATGCACAGTAAAGATAAGGAAAAACTATGGCAAAACTAGAGTCCAATATCGAACTAGAAGCTGCGGCATTTCGCCGTTTACTTGCTCATTTAGATGAGCGTAAAGATGTACAAAATATCGAGCTGATGAACCTTGCTGACTTTTGTCGCAACTGCTTGTCCAAGTGGTATAAAGCGGCTGGCGAGGAGCGTGGTATCGACATTGACTATGAAGACGCTCGTGAGCTGATCTATGGTATGCCCTACTCTGAGTGGAAGCAGAAGTATCAACAGCCAGCCACACCTGAGCAGTTAGCGCGCTTCAATGAGCTTGAAGCGGCTAAGAACAAAGCAGAATAGGATTACGAGATACAGCTCAAAATTTAAAATAGACGAAGCCGCTAAATTAGCGGCTTTCTATGGATTTGAGTATACTACTAAACCCTACCGTACCTTGTTTTTGCATCTTGCGATCAAGCAAGCGGCCGATCAGGGGTAATGGTATCACTAATCGACCTTCAGATATCCATGTTACCTGCGTAGTACCATCGCCTAAATCTTTTAAATCTATGCTTCCTTTGCGGTGATCCACTTTAACAGGTCTGGCTTTTTCAATCTTGTACTGCATATGAGTCGGACGCTCAAACGCCGTAATTCGCTCCCAAAATTTGACTGGCCCCGTCTGAATGATACGTAAAGCACCAACGCCGTTACGCTCGTCATCGCCTTTTGTTAGTAGCTTAGCCGTCCCTACCGCTTTGAATAATCCATAACTGGCATGATCGCTTATGGCTTCAAACACCTCATCAATCGGTTTATTTACGGTACGCTCTACTTTTATTTTAAACATCGGATTATCTCTTTTATGGGAAATGAGAAGCTATAGTCAGTTGAAAATAAAACTGTTATATAAATTTAAACGCGCTACTGGTATAAATTTTACTTGCGTGCTGCGTTCCCAGAGGCTGCGCAAAATTCATCCCAGTAGCGCTATGCGCTTTTTAGAGTGCATCGACTATATTTAGGCTAGTTATATATTGTTATAGCACAACTTTTACTACAAAGCAGTACGCTATTACATGATATCGCTGCTTATATGCATCCAAGCTAGATGTTTTATCGCTTCTGATGTTTAGCACGAATACTGAATTAAGATAACAAAGCCTTTAATTCAATTTTATTATTAATGATATCAGCTAAAGTATAGCCCTCTAAAACGCTAACAAAAGCAGTAAGGGCTTCAAAAAACACCCCCTTTAATCGACATACAGGACTGATGACGCAGCCTTGCTTTATAACTGATGAGGCCTTGTTAGCTATCTCATCAGCCGTTTCATCAATCAAGGTTATCGGTAAGCCTTGTTGCGTCGTGGCATCAGTCTTAGGTACAGTTGCTGCAAAGCACTCAACCAACGCAAAGTCCGGCTCTATCTGCTTAATGAGTATACCTAAATTGATATTTTCAGGCGCACGGGCAAGCCTGATACCGCCATTTTTACCGCGGATCGTCTCTATATAACCCAATTGACCTAATTGATGAATAATCTTTGTCAGATGGCTTCTCGAGATATCATAGCTGTTAGCAATATCACTGATGTTCGCTAAAGCCTGCGGCTCAGGCTTTACGGCTAGATAGATTAAGGAGCGCAGCGCATAATCACTATAGTTCGTCAACTTCATGGGCAAATGCTCCTTAACAATTCAAATTCAACCAAACAAACCATCTGGTCTGGGCTTGGACAATATCGGTAAATAGCTGATGCAAAATAGTACAAAGCAGCTAATCCAAGCGCCTTGCGCAATCATCACCCATAATAAGTAATGTTCGACAGCGATAATAGGTAAAAATGCGCGGCTGACAAATACTAATACCATGAGCGCAAACATCACATTGACCATCTTTGGCGGCTGATGAATATTGCGCCCTGTATGCCCTAGTGATACTCGCGCCATCATCGCCAGTGTCATCATACCAACGCCAGCGATAGATAAAGCGTGTACCGCCAGACTGTGACTAAAGCCAAGCCAAGGCTGCAAAGCGTATAAGATAAAGCTCAAACACATGCCAAAAAACGCTAAATACAATGACCAAAGTAAAGGCTTTTGCCAGATCTTTGGGTGATACCAACCGGCTAAACGTATGAGATTGACTATAGCGACGCCAAGAGCAGTGATAGTGAGCAGATATTTATTAGGATAAAATAGATCAATGATAAAAAAAGTCAAGAAAAAAACCAGACTCAAGACATCTTGCCATTTGCTATTGCGCACTTTGACATCAATACCATCATGGGCCAATCCGCGCTCAATAAAAAACGGTACCACGCGCCGGCCAATCGTCAACACCAAGCCGATAATTAGATAAAACCCTAAATACACCCCTATCTTAGTGACAGTCATATCATTAGCAAAAATGCCCCAATAGCACAGTCCGTTGCCTAAGGTGAGTAGCGCAAGTTTGGCCAAAATCCCCATTTGCTTGTATTGCTTAACTTGCAGTACTGCTCGAAACACTACCCATGCCATTGAGGCGACAAACAACATATCAAATATAGCCGCTAATAGTAGTAGCCCCGCACCAATATCTAGACCTAAGCCAAAGGCCAACCAGCTCAAGCGCGCGATTAACCAATAGCTAAAAACAGCTAGCAGCTTATAGCCATAAGGCATCTTCACCCCAGTCCAAGTCTGCACAGCGGTCAATAAAAAACCTGCGACCACGGCTAAAGCATACCCATAAATCATCTCATGACCATGCCAATACAGCGGATTCAATGTCTGCGCGGCGATATCAGTATGACCGGTAAAAACGAACGCCCATAAAGTCATGATAAGTACTGCAAAGACTGCCGCCCCACTAAAGAAAACGCGAAAACTAAGATTGAGAATAGGATGCGGTGAGCTTGGTGGCTGCGTCGGTAATTTGATTGCTTGCATAGCGTTCAGCTTATGATTAGTGATTCATTTAAATAACTGTTATTTAAGATTCATTTTAAATGAATGTTATAAGTTATTCAATGTCTGTCATTCTTTTAATACGTGAGAAGCTAGCTAGAATTTTTAAATCACAAAAAAGAGCCTCCTAAATGGTAGCTCATATATAGCACTCAATGAAATATTCTTAATTATTTATATTTGTACTACAGAAATTATCAATGAGATAACAACAATCAAAGTCACATACTTTCTAACGCTAAAGTATTTAGTGGTGATGATACTCGCTTGATTAAGTCCATAATCAATGAGTAGTAAGCTGATAAACCCTATCACTAACAGCCAAATAAAAGCCGCTGTCGATAACAGTAAAAAGCCAAACCATAATACCAAAGTTATCAGGTTACTCAAGATAGGCAACCTTGCAGCCCAAGGGTTATCGTCCGCTAAAGCCAAATGATTACCCCACTGCGCCCCAGCCATAAAGGTGGCAATCACTAAGCCGTAAGTCGCTAGAATATTGCTAGTTTTTCCTAAAGCTAAAACACTATCGACTCCTACTATGAGTAAGATGGCGCAAGCGATAAAGGGAATGCTACCGGCAAAGGTTAGATAAGGACTGAGTTTTTTCATGATTGACAACTCACACTACATATTAGAATTCATTATGACAGCCATTTATCCATAAACTCGCCATTAGGATCATGCTGCTGGGTTTGTTTTTTTAGATTGAACTGCCTAGAGCCGCGAGGATCCGCCCCTACTCCTGCTAAGTATTGCCAGTTGCCCCAATTGCTCCCAACATCATAATCGATCAGCTGCTGCTCAAAGTAGGCTGCGCCATAACGCCAATCAAGACCTAGCTCATGAATAAAACAGCTCGCCACCAGCTGCCGACCACGATTCGACATATAACCAGTGTGATTGAGCTGGCACATACAAGCATTAATAATTGGATATTTAGTCTCACCATTTTGCCACTGCGCTAAACGCTGATCATCATGACGCGTCGAAGGTCTATAATCGCCAATACCTTTAAATAAAAATAAATCTTCTTGATGCTCTATGGCATACCAGTAAAAATACTCACGCCACAATAGCTCAAACCAGATCCAATAAGTTGAGCCATTGGCCACGACTTCGCGCTCGTACTGACGCAGACGATTGAGCAATACCTTTACTGATAGTGTGCCATTAGCAAGCCAAGCTGAGAACTTCGTTGAATGCGTCCACTCATCCAAAGCGTTACGGGTGGTTTTATAGCTGCTTGGGGCGTTAGAAGCAAAATAGCTTTTTAGATGATTCAGCGCAGCACTTTCACCGCCTTGATATTTGGGTTTATCTTTTTCGTCATTAGGATTTGGTTTGTCAACTGAGGGTAATTGCAGAGCATACTTTGACTCATTAATCAGTGCTTCAGGCAATGGTGACAGCGATCTTGGGGTTTCGGTTATTACTAAATCTGTTTCAGCTTTGAGTAAATCTTGAGCATATTCGACTTTTTTACGAAACTGAGTAAAGCTTTGCGGTAGCTCTTTGGTCGGCATTATAGGATACAAGGTGTTGATCGACTCACTATGCCAAGCAATATTAGTATACTTAGCGCGCAACAAATTATAAACGTTTAACTGCGCATAATCGGCACTATCACTGACAAAAATATCGCTCACTTGCTGCTGCTCTATGAGCTGGCATAACTGATTAAAAGTATTGGCGCTTGATTCTTTATCCGCTTGTCGCAAATACAGTAATTGACTCCCAAGACTCTGCAAAGACCTGTCTAAATCGATCAAACTTTCATTGATAAACTGCTGGCGGGCATGCCCAAGCTTATCGAAATGATAAGCCTGACCCCAAGCCTCTTGATTGAGTGCCTCAGTCAAATCGACAGCATATACCGGCAGTAGATAACCTGACTTAAGGTTGCCTGATTTGGCCTGCTCAGCCGCTTTACTCAATGTCGCATTGTCATGAATACGCAAATCGTTGTGAAATAGCACCATTACTACGTTTTTATTTTGCTCATTAGTCATATCTAATCTGCCATTTGTAATTGTACTTAGCTATTACTAAACCTTAACTAATAATAGTTACTGTTAAGAGTAACTATAATGTGATAAAAAATAAGATACAGTATATGGCGTGTTAAAAGCGGGCTTAGTATTGGCGAATAGTTTTAAATATAACGACTAGATTGACTTCCTCCCCTCCCTAAAGTGAGGGGATTCCTTCTGCAAGACGGTCAAGCCCGACCGCAAGGATGTTCTTGGCGGCATTGATATCTCTATCATGCCATGTGCCACACTCAGCACACCTCCACCCTCTTATTCCAAGATCTGCTCTACCTTTCGGACTACTATCGCTTATTTTAAGGCAGTGCGAACAGGTTTGGGTAGTGTAACTCTCATTTACTATCTCAAGCTGACAACCTGCATACTTGCATTTATATTCCAGTTGTCTTTTGAGTTCAAACCATCCTGCATCGTATGTTGATTTAGCTAGGTTGGTTTTCTTACTTGTGAATGAGCGTGATTTAACATCACCAACCACAATCAAAGCATTGTCTTTAACAAGCTTGGTGGTGAATTTATGAATTGCATCTAGTCTTGAATTTTTGATTTTGGCGTGTATTGCTTTGACACGCTGTTTGTTTTTCGCTCGTTGAGCTATTGCAAGCCTTTCAGCCCACTTTTGCGTTTGTTTGGTTGTCAGCTTGTCACCGTTTGATGTGGTAGCAGATTCCTTTAAGCCTAAGTCAATACCAACGCTGCCCATCCCACTTACTTGTCTAGGAAAATCTTTGACGGTAATACAGGCATACCAACGATTGCGGCTGTCTTGCACTATCTCAAGCGTGTTGATTTGATACAGGCCTAGGTTGTAGCTATCAAAGACATCTATGATGAGCTTTTGACCCTTAGAGAGCGATAGTTGTATGGTTGATTTAAGGGCTTTCTTTCCCGTTTGTCTGGTGTGCAGATGTTTGATTGCTGACTTTTTAAAAGGAATCCAACCTAAACTTTTTCGCTTGGCATCGGGTCGGTTGGTTCGCCAGTTAAGTTTGGCTTTTTTAAATTGCTTACGAGATTTGGCATGAGTTTCGTTTATGGCTTGCAGAGTTTGTGAGTGTAAGCCTAATAGTTCACCACTGCCTTTGGTATATTCGTTTAGGTCGTAGGCACTAAAGAATTTACCGGTACGGTTTAGGTGTTTGTAACTCAGGTCATTAACATAGTTCCACGCATAGTTAACACTCCCAGCTATTTTGTTTAGCTGGTTTACGTGTTTGTCTTTGATGCGTAACTTGAGTGTTTTCATGAGGTTAGTTTATACTGATATTCTCTTTTATTCCATATTGGTCTACTTAATAGAAAATGACTTAAGACGTGGTAGACACGTTGTCTTTAATTTGCATGTGCAGTTGCTGGTGAATTATCCGCCTAAGGTAGCTATCTCAAGCTTGGTTAATAGTTTAAAAGGCGTTTCTAGTCGGCTTATTCGCAAAAAGCAATATCCATCTATTTCTAAGCAGTTATGGGGCAGTGCGTTGTGGTCACCCAGTTACTTTGCAGGCAGCTGCGGGGGTGCTCCAGTTGAGATTATCCGCCAGTATATCGAACAGCAAAATACGCCACACTAAACAGCTTTCTTTGCATAAGCATAACTACTTAAGTTGCCTTATATCCACCCCCTGAAGTGGATGGTTTTACGGCAACGCTGGATAAACATTGACTACAAACAAGCAGCCTGCTTAAATGGTCAATCATTAAACAGATCTTGATAACTATAATTAAAGGAGATAACTGTGAGTGAAGACAATGCTTCGGCAGAAAAACGTAAACTCATCAATAGGTTTTTGACTCAGCTCACCCGTGAAGAACCGCAAATGTACTATGCTTCTACTGCTGAGATCTCCCGCAGTATCTATACTTTGATTAAAGAGCACAGCAACCGCTTAGATGTCGAAGAGCAAGCGTTAGTCAGAAATATGTCAGTCGAGGAGATCCAATCTATTTTGGGCTTTAATCTAAAATAGTAGACTCAACCCATTCGTTTATGAGTGAAATTAACCCTCTTAGGTACAAAAAAAGACTGCTACTAGAGCAGTCTTTTTACGAGTTAAAATATTTATGAAAATGAATTAGAACGCATTAGAAAGCATCAGAACGATCAGAACGATCAGAACGAATAGTCACGCGGTTTGTGCTGATAAGACACCCAGTGCAGACGCGTCATCTCCTCTAGCACCCACTCGCCATTAAAGCGGCCAATACCTGAGTTTTTCTCACCACCGAATGGTACTACGCTCTCGTCATTGACGGTGATGTCATTGACATGAGTCATCCCAGCTCTGATACCACGGGCAAAACGTAAGCCTTTCTCCATATCTGTCGTAAACACCGAACTTGATAATCCATACTCAGTATCATTGGCAAGCTTCAACGCCTCATCCTCATCTTGTGCGCGAATAATGCCAACTAAGGGCCCAAAGATCTCATTACGGAATAAGTCCATATCAGCCGTTACCTCAGTGAAGACATGAGGCGGCACTACTTGACCTTCAATCTCACCGCTGAGTAATGTCTTAGCGCCTTCCTCTTGAGCTTTAGCGATTTTATCTTTTAAAGAGTCGAGCTGATCTTGATTAATGATAGGACCAACAGCCGTATCTTTATCATTAGGATCACCGACTTTGATGGTTTTTACATGTTCAACGAAACGCTCAACGAATTCATCATAGACAGCATCTTCAACGATGATGCGGTTGATAGCAATACAGATTTGACCTTGATGCAAGAACTTACCGAAGACTGCCGCTTTTGCCGCATTATCTAGATCGGCGTCTGCTAATACCACAAACGGATTGTTACCGCCAAGCTCTAATGCGACAGGTTTGATAGTATCGCCGCCATTAGCAAGCTCGCCGATATGTTTGCCAACTGCGGTGGAGCCAGTGAAGGAGACAAAGCTTGGAATGTCGTGCGTGACGATAGCATCGCCAATCTCGCTACCTGCGCCGACGACTACGTTGAGCAAGCCTTTTGGCAAGCCTGCCTCTTCAAAGATTTTGGCAAGTAACAGACCGCCGGTGATAGGTGTATCGCTAGCAGGTTTTAGCACCACCGCATTACCCAAGGCTATTGCAGGGGCAATAGAGCGCTGGGTCAAGTGCAGTGGGAAATTCCAAGGACTAATCACCGCAATCACGCCGATAGGCTCGCGATAAGCGAAGTTTTCTTTACCTGGTATGTTAGACGGCCGAATCTCACCATGCATACGATTAGGAAAAGTTGCTGCCTCTACCGTGATAGCTCGCGCACTACCAAACTCCACCATTGCCTTTATACGAGTACTGCCCGACTCTTTCACCAGCCAATCGACAATCTCCTCTTGGCGCTGATCTAAAATCTCAACTACCTTATATAGTAGGCTTGAGCGCTCAGCAGGCATCGTTTGTGCCCACTGTTGCTGCGCTTTTTGCGCCGCCTTAAAGGCTTCATCAAGCTGATCTTCTGTCGCTTGCTGAATATTAACTAAAGTCTCACCAGTAAAAGGGCTGGTATTCGTATTGACGCTATCATCCTGCCCTTGTTGCCACTCGCCTGCAATGTACTGCAAGTCAAAGTCACTATAAGCGCTTTTTTTGTTTTCAGTATTATTTGACATAACTTTTCCTTTTTATTTATTAGGTTAGGGCGTGTTGAACATTCAAATGTGGCACTGGCGGCGGCTATTTTTTAGGCAATACGCAGTGAAATTTTCGAAGCCTAGTCATTCTAGGATAGACAATTTCGCCATGTATTGGCAAAAAAGAGCCCCGCCCCGAAGGGCTGATGCTAAAATCACCCAAACGGTGTTGTAAACCTAGCTAAGGCCTCGGCTTTATCGTCGGTTTACGCCTAGTTTAGTGCGATTTTATCTATCAGCAGTCCTAATATTTGAATGTTCAACACGCCCTAATGACATGGTATCTGTAAGTAGCTCAGTAGCTCAGTAACTTTATAAATTATTAGTGGCTCTTTTATTAACATTGTTAGTAGCTGTACTCATAGTATTGTGACGAGTTTAAACTCACTTCTCTTAGCTCAATAACTACTTAACAACCACTTAATAACTACTCAACCATTAAAAGTCAGCTTGCTAGACGACTGGTCTAATGCTAACATAGCTACTCTAAAACTCAGACTATTTTGCATTAAAGTTTGTTGACTGAACGTAACTGACGCCTCTTTATTTTTTTTGCCTTCAGTGCTTTGAGTATCTAAGTTCAGGAAAATACAATGACTATAAATTAAAGAGATAACGCTAATATAAGCAAAATTATAAAATTAGGAGAACATAACTTTTATGTCTACCGCTGCTACTTTTGACTCACTACCTTCTTTAGATAGTGGACACTCTGATACAACGTTATCGAACACTAAGACCCATCTGCTAGATACGGGTTATCAGCTTATTGCCTCCAAAGGCTTTACTGCCGTAGGTATTAAGCAAATACTAGACACAGCAGGGGTACCTAAAGGCTCTTTTTATCATTACTTTGCCTCGAAAGAAGCTTTTGGCGAAGAGATTATCACCCACTACTTTACTCGTTATAAAAGACGCTTAGAGCTTATTGCAGACGAAAACAGTAGCGCTCAGCAAAAGATCTATGACTATTTTCAGAACTGGTACGACACTCAGCAAAACGGCTGTGACCATGGAAAGTGTTTAGTCGTTAAACTCAGCGCTGAAGTTGCTGATATCTCAGAGCCGATGCGAGAAGCTCTGCATAACGGCTATCAACAAACGATCAACTGGTTAACTGAGCTTATCAAAGCAGGATGGAGCGATCAATCCATTCCGAAGCTTGATAATGTCTCTGCTGAAAGTATCGCTAAGCGTTGGTATTTTTCCTGGCTTGGTGCCAGTTTGATTGCCAAAATCAGTCAGTCCAACACTTCGTTAGCAGAGGTGTGGCAGATGACAACGGTCCAATTGGGTCGTTAGTCATTAGTCGTTAACTATGGCGACTGGCATTCTCTAACTATCTCCTCTAACTATCTCATAGGCCTCTCTTTCTTACGGTGTTTTGTAACTAAGGCCTATTTTTTTACTTTACTTACTAGACGACTGGTCTAATTTCTGTACAATGCTATTCATCAAAAGATAGTTAATGGCTACTTATGGCTACTTATCAAATAGCGGTTAGTCAAAGCTTTTAAGAAAGCACTGCTAATCACTACTCAGCTCACATTAAATCATCACGCTAATCATTTAGGATTTTTATGAATAACTTTCAATACTACAACCCTGTCCGTATCGTCTTTGGCGAAGGCCAAATCGAACAACTCTCAGATCTTGTGCCGACTGATGCTCGTGTCCTTATCACATATGGCGGCGGCTCAGCTGAGCGTACGGGTACTTTGGACGAGGTTAGAACCGCCTTATCAGCGAACGGTAATCGCGAGGTTTTTGAGTTTGGCGGTATAGAGCCCAATCC
Source organism: Psychrobacter sp. TB20-MNA-CIBAN-0197 (assembly GCF_040309765.1). Taxonomy (NCBI): domain Bacteria; kingdom Pseudomonadati; phylum Pseudomonadota; class Gammaproteobacteria; order Moraxellales; family Moraxellaceae; genus Psychrobacter; species Psychrobacter sp. TB20-MNA-CIBAN-0197. The sequence continues at coordinate 33,086 of NZ_JBEOPC010000014.1, read as the reverse complement.
AGAATTTGTTACTTTGCTAAAAGCTGCGGATCAAGTGAATGAGCATAATATCGACTTTATCTTAGCGGTCGGCGGCGGTTCAGTCATCGACGGTAGTAAGTTTGTCGCCTTAGTATCTTCACTCAAAGCAGACGATGGTACAGTCTCACGTGAAAAAGCATGGGACGCCCTGATTGGTTATACCAAAGAACTAGATTCAGCGGTGGATCTGGGTGCGGTATTGACCATTCCAGCCACAGGCTCTGAGATGAACTCAGGCGGCGTAGTCAACTATAGCGAACGTCAAGCCAAACTGCCTTTTGGTAACCCACTGGCTTTCCCTAAGTTCTCCATCTTAGACCCTGCCAAAACCCTTACCCTACCCGATAGCCAAGTCATGAATGGCGTTGCAGATGCGTTTGTACATGTGATGGAGCAGTACCTTACTTATCCAGTTAACGCCAAAGTACAAGACGCTTTTGCTGAGAGTCTGCTAAAAATACTTATCGAAGAAGGCCATGCGGTAAAAGCTGATCCTAACAATATGGAAACGCGTAAAAATATCATGTGGACGGCGACGATGGCGCTGAACGGCTTGATTGGTACGGGCGTGCCACAAGACTGGACCACGCACATGATAGGTCATGAGCTGACCTCATTACACGCTATCGATCATGCCCGCACCTTGACGATTGTATTGCCGTCAGTCATGCGCGAGCTTAAAGACAGCAAAAAAGACAAGCTCCTACAGTACGCGCGTAATGTCTGGAATATTGAAGCGAATAATAACCAAAGCGATGATGAGGTTATAGAAGCTGCTATTGTGCGCACCGAAGATTTCTTCCGTGATTTAGGTCTCCCCGTAAGCCTAGCTGACGTCGATCTTGATGACTCTGCTATCGATCCTATCATTGAGCAGTTAGAGGCGCATAAGATGGTCAAATTAGGTGAGCATGATAAGAATGACTTAACAGTCTCACGCCGTATTCTAGAGCGGGCAACAACCAGTAAAGCGTCGTAACGCTTTACCCTCAATAGCCCATAGGAGTAATACGCTGTGAATTGCTAATATGGGTTATTGGGATCAATTTTTGCTACTTATTAAGCCGCGTATGTATCAGTTTTTGTCTACGACCATGAGTTTTAGTGTTGTAGATGTGCAGTTGATCAATAATAAATAGAATAGGAGATCATTTATGAGTTTTGACAAACAACAAAACAAACAACAGAACCGTCAAATTAAGTTAGCCAGTCGCCCTACGGGTGAGCCGAACGCCGATAACTTCGAGATGGCAACAAGTGAGATGCCAAAAGCAGGTAGCAATGAGATGCTACTACGCACCGTCTATTTATCGCTTGACCCTTATATGCGCGGTCGTATGAGCGATGCAAAAAGCTATGCTGATCCGCTAGAAGTCGGTGATGTCATTATGGGTGCGACGGTGGCGCAAGTGGTCGAGTCCAATATCGATAAATTTAGCGAAGGCGATTTAGTGGTCTCTAACTCAGGGTGGCAAGATTATAGCGTCAGTGATGGCGAAGGCGTATTAAAACTTGATAAAGACATGGCCAATCCTTCTTATGGCTTAGGCGTTCTAGGTATGCCAGGTTTTACTGGTTATATGGGTTTGACTGACATCGGTAAACCGCAAAAAGGCGAGACTCTAGTCGTTGCTGCCGCTACAGGCCCAGTTGGCGCGACAGTCGGACAAGTTGGTAATACCTATGGCACACGCACTGTCGGTGTCGCAGGCGGTAAAGAGAAGTGTGAGTTTGCTGTCAATGAGCTTGGCTTTGATGTGTGTATCGACCACTATGCCGATGATTTCGCTGAGCAGCTAAAAGCCGCTTGCCCTAATGGTATCGATATCTATTATGAAAACGTCGGCGGTAAAGTCTTTGATGCGGTCATGCCGTTATTGAACGCCCATGCGCGTATCCCTGTTTGCGGCCTTGTCTCGCAATATAATGCGACTGAACTACCCGATGGTAAAGATCGTTTGAGTGTATTGATGGGTCTGATCTTAAGACAACGTATGACGGTCAAAGGTTTTATTATCTTTGAAGAGTACGGCGAGCACTTCCCTGAGTTTCTAAAAACCATGAGCGAAATGGTAGCCTTAGGCAAAGTCAAAACCAAAGAGTATATCGCTGATGGTTTAGATCAAGCGCCTGATGCTTTTGTCGGTATGCTCAATGGCGATAACTTCGGTAAAACCGTGGTCAAAGTCGCTGATGTTGCTTAGTCAATAGCTCAATTTATTAAATAACTCAACTTGTTAAACCACTTAGTTTACAAATAATATGGCGCTGTTTCTCGGTACGGCTTAATTTTTAGGATGTACCAAGTGGCAGGTCATTAACTCTAAAGCTATTAGCAAAATAACAAACAATAAGGATAACTATGAAGATTTTAATGGTACTAACTTCACATGACGAATTAGGCGATACCGGTAAAAAGACTGGCTTTTGGCTAGAAGAGTTTGCTGCGCCTTATTACGCTTTTATCGATGCTGGCGTTGAAGTCACCCTCGCCTCGCCTGCTGGTGGTCAGCCGCCGCTTGATCCTAGTAGCGATACAGAAGACGCTCAAACCAAAGATACTAAGCGCTTCAAAGAAGATAGCGAGGCGCAAAAGCACCTTGCCAATACCAAAAAACTTGCGGATATGAAAGCTGAAGATTTCGACAGCGTATTCTATCCAGGTGGTCATGGTCCATTATGGGATTTAGCAGTTGATAAAGACTCGATTAATTTGATTGAGACTTTTGTACAGCAAGACAAACCCGTTGCCTTTGTTTGTCACTCTCCTGGAGCGCTCAAGAACGTCAAAGTCGATGGTGAGTACTTAGTCAAAGGTAAAACCGTTACCGGATTTACCAATTCAGAAGAAGACGCTGTCGGCCTTACCGATGTCGTACCTTTCTTAGTAGAAGATGCGCTCAAGGCCAACGGTGGCGACTATCAAAAAGCAAGCGACTGGGAGTCTTATGTCGTTGAAGATGGCCTGCTTATCACCGGTCAAAACCCAGCGTCATCAGAAGACGCTGCCAAACGTTTGCTCAACAAGCTTAATAACTAGAGGAGATAAGGTATCAAACCTAATAGTAATATTCGCTTGCACCACTTAAACCAATCGCGTTCTATGCGCGTTCTGTGGTTGCTAGAAGAGATTGGCGTCCCTTATGAGATCGTCAGCCATCAGCGTGATGCGACAACGCATCTGGCCCCAGACAGCCTAAAAGCAGTCCATCCACTGGGTAAGTCTCCGGTTATCGAGATGGATGGTCAGTTATATGCAGAGTCAGGCGCTATCACTGAGCTGCTGATTGAGCGTTTTGCGCCCAAGCGCCTGCGCCCTGCGACTGACAGTAGCGATTATGGCTCTTATCTGCAGTGGATTCATTTTGCTGAAAGCTCACTTATGGTGCCTATGTTATTAGAGGTGTTTACACGCGGTTCTATAAAGAGCGATGATGTGTGGTTAAATCGCTATATCGCGCGTGAAAAGCATAAGTTGCTCAGCTATTTAGATAAAGTCGTAGAAAATAAGTCCTTTATCGTTGCTAATAAGTTGAGTGGAGCCGATTTTATGCTCTCTTTTGACTTAATTTTGATGGCACGCAATAAAGAATTAGATGACTATGTCCATGTTAAACAGTACGCTTTGCAGCTAGCTAGCTTAGACAGTTATCAGCGAGCGATGCGCCTTGAGGATAACTATGACGAAGCGGTACAACCTAATATGATTAAGTAGCAAAATGCATATTACTATAACTCATGTTTACTAAGTCAAAAACAGCTCTCATTGAGCTGTTTTTTTGCTTAACAGCGGTTAACGTGAAATCTTACGTCCTAAAAACTTCTCTTCAAGCCAGCTATTCATAAATATATTATCAGGATCATACTGCTGTCTGATTTCCAAAAAGCGCTTTAGATCAGGGTACAAAGCGTGCAGCTCATTTGCATTTAACTTATTGACCTTACCCCAGTGCGGACGGCCTTGCCACTTTTTCATATACTCATATAACCAGTCAAATAACGGTTTGCTATCCATGCCTTTATATACGTGAAAGGACAGTACCGCACAGTCCTCACCTTGCGTGGGACTGAGCATACCACTCTCGCCCTTGTGAGTACGTACCTCGATAGGAAAGTGCGAGCCTTTATTACCTTGCAATAAAATATCATTAACCTCAGAGATACAAGCTTCAAAATCAGAGAGCCTTATAAAGTATTCTGACTCGTTGAATTTGACGCCGCGCGGCGTTGGAAACACTTCATAGCTGTAACCTTCGCGTTTAGTATTGGGAATGGAGCTGGCAGATATTTGACTGACCTTTTTGGTCCAGTTTGGGTTCATCCTTGCCATCTCAGATAGCACATAAAAAGCGCCATTTAACGTCACTTTGCTATCGAATTGATCTTTGAATTAATGTGGCGAGTTATCTTTAATGTAGTTGAGCATATCAATAGAGCGAATCGACTTAGTCGCTAAGCGTAGCTTGACGGCTTGGGTTTTTTGATTGACTAGGCTGATATTATAATCGATAGCGTCCATATCAAGCCAAGCACTAGGCGCTTTGGGCGGGATGGTATTAGCAAAATCCATTTCACTATTCCTTGAACATAAATAAAAAACACTCCAATACTAGCTTAAATGGTCATGATAAAACTAGGGCCTGTTAACAGACCCTAATCTATGCACTAGTTAAGGCAATAAGCGTTTGGTCGTCCAACGACTGTTTTCTTTGCTATAAACGATACGATCATGCACGCGATTGGCACGGCCTTGCCAAAACTCAATACGCTCGATAGTAATCTCATAACCACCCCAAAATTCAGGCGTTGGCACTTTGGCATCTTGAGGGTACTCTTGTAATAACTGAGCAAACTTATCCTCCATCACTTCTCGATTGGCCACTTCACCACTTTGTGGTTGACTCACCCAAGCACCAACTTGACTATCGTGCGGGCGCTTCTGAAAATACTCAGCCGACTTATCAGCAGCTATTTTGGCAATAGAGCCACTGATACGCACTTGACGCTCAAGCTCGTGCCAAAAAAACAGGACTTCAGCATTCGGGTTTTGGGCAATGTCTTGACCTTTTGCGCTCTCATAATTGGTATAAAAGACGATACCGGTATCCGTCACTTCCCGCAATAAGACGATACGCACGCTAGGCTTGTTATCTGCGCCGCATGTCGCAAGACTCATCGCATAAGGCTCTTGTACTTTTTGCTCTAGCGCTTCATTCATCCAAGCTTTAAATAGCGTAAATGGCGACTCTGGTACCAAAGACTGATCCAACTCGCCTTTTTCGTAAGACAAACGCTGATCGGTAAAATCCATACTCATAAAGACTCCTTTTGTGACTGTTAAATGCGCCTAGCCCAAGTGAGCTTTGATTTGATCGGCGAGCTCATTCGCCATTACATCACATTCTATCTCATCATCGGACTCGACCATTACCCGAATCATCGGCTCAGTGCCTGACTGACGAATAAGCAGGCGACCACGGCCCTCAAGCTTGGTACGAGCTTTATCAAAAGCTGCGACCAGCTCTGGATTGGCAAACGGATCTTGCATCTTCGCCAGACGCACGTTCACTAGCTTTTGCGGTAAGACTGTGAAATCCTCTATTAAAGCGCTCAAGGCTCTATCTTGTTCTTGCATCACTGCGAGTACTTGTAGCCCTGCTATAATCGCGTCGCCGGTGCGGCTCTTATCCAAACACAGAATATGACCGGAGGGCTCGCCGCCCAATATCCAGCCTTTTGCTTCCAGTTCATGCATCACGTAACGATCGCCAACTTTAGCTCGCGCAAACTCAATACCTTTCGCTTGCAGCGCCAGCTCTAGACCCATGTTACTCATCAAGGTACCGGCAACCCCTTTCGCCAGCTGCTTGCCTTGCGTTGCGAGCACATAGAGAATACCATCACCGTCGACTAGATGACCTAAGTCATCCACCATCACAATACGGTCGCCATCACCATCAAGCGCGATACCGACATCTGCATTGTGCGCTAATACCGCTTTTTGTAGTCCTTCAGGATGTGTGGAGCCGCAGTCAGAGTTGATGTTGATACCGTCGGGAGTATTATTAATCGCTATAACCGTAGCGCCAAGCTCGCGTAACACTCTTGGCGCTACGCTATAACCAGCTCCATTGGCGCAGTCCACGACGATTTTGAGATGGTTGAGGTCATACTGGTATGGGAAACTTCCTTTACAAAACTCGATATAGCGGCCCTTGGCATCATCGATTCGGTGGTTTTTGCCGAGTTTGGCAGGATCGTCAATAGGCATCATCGGCGTCGCCGCATCTGCTGGATCTGCGCTCATAATGGCATCTAACTTTTCATTGATTGCGTTTTGCATCTCATCGGTGAGTTTTTTACCATCACCTGAGAATAGCTTGATACCATTATCGTAGTATGGATTGTGGGAGGCCGAAATCACTACCCCCGCATCAGCATTAAAACTGCGAGTCAGGTGCGCAATTGCAGGCGTAGGTAGCGGCCCTAGCATGTGGACATCAACGCCTGCAGCATTGAAGCCTGCTTGCAGTGCGCCTTCGATGACATAGCCCGACAGCCGCGTATCTTTACCAATGACGACACTTGGCTTACGCGTAGCATTGCTTCGATTTTCTATCAGTACTTGTCCGGTCACATAACCTAATTTCAAAATAAAATCAGGAGTGATTGGTAACTCTCCAAATTTCCCACGTATACCGTCTGTACCGAAATAGCTCATTATTATTACATCCTTACACTTATTTAAAAATACTTGTTTAAAGTATAACCATCCTTTGATAAGGGGCTTTACTACTCCGTTATTTTACGAAAAAAAACAGTCAGCAATGACAGAGCATTGTTGACTGTTTGTATCTAGTATCTAGCTATTATTAAGTCTTTATACAGCATTTATGCGCTAAAACTATCTAGCCAAGCGTATGCTTGTCAGCTTATACACGATAGTTAGGCGCTTCTTTAGTGATTTGCACATCATGGACGTGCGACTCTTTCATACCTGCTGAGGTGACTTTTATGAATTGCGGATTGCTACGCATCTCCTCAATCGTCGCACTACCTGTATAACCCATCGATGAGCGCAGACCGCCGACCAATTGATTGACGATACCGGCGACTGGACCTTTATAAGGTACACGGCCTTCGATGCCTTCTGGGACTAGTTTTTCTACGCCATCTTTGGCATCTTGGAAGTAACGATCCGACGAGCCGTTTGATCCTGACATCGCGCCTAAGCTACCCATACCGCGGTAGGCTTTGTAATAACGGCCCTGAAATAGCTCAACTTCACCAGGAGCTTCTTCGGTGCCAGCCATTAAGGAGCCGACCATAATACAAGAAGCGCCAGCGGCAATGGCTTTTGCCATATCGCCTGAGTAGCGAATACCGCCATCAGCGATTAGCGGAATGCTATCTTTTAGGGCACTGGCCACATTATCAATCGCCGAGATTTGCGGTACACCGATACCGGCAATGATACGAGTGGTACAGATAGAGCCTGGGCCAATACCGACTTTTACCGCATCGGCGCCAGCATCACGTAGTGCGAGTGCTGCGTCGCCTGTGGCAATATTGCCACCGATGACCTGAATATGCGGAAAGTTCTTTTTGATCCAAGATACCTTTTCGATGACACCTTTAGAGTGACCATGAGCAGTATCAACGACTAGTACATCGACGTCAGCGGCAATCAAAGCTTCGACGCGGGTCTCAGTATCCGCGCCAGTACCGACAGCAGCACCAACGCGCAGACGACCTTTGTCATCTTTACAAGCATTGGGGTTATTTTCAGCCTTTGCAAAGTCATTGACCGTAATCAAACCACGCAGACGAAAATCATCATCAATAACGATAACTTTTTCGATGCGATGCTCATGCAGCAATTTTTTGATATTCTCATTGCTCTCACCTTCATGAACGGTCACTAATTGCTCTTTTGGCGTCATGATCTCACTGACAGGCTGTTTTAGATTGGTCTCAAAACGCCAGTCACGGTGAGTGACGATACCGACCACTTTATCGGTGCCTTTTTCTACGACCGGTACGCCTGAGATGTTATTGTCCTCAGTCAGTCTTAGTAGATCGCCGATAGTCATCTCAGGATGCACAGTAATAGGATCGACGACCGTACCGGCTTCAAACTTTTTGACGCGGCGTACTTGCGTGGCCTGCTTGTCGATATCCATGCTTTTATGCAAAATACCAATACCGCCCAATTGCGCCATAGTGATGGCCATCTCAGACTCAGTCACCGTATCCATAGCAGCCGAAACTAAGGGTAGATTCAAAGTAATATTTTTGGTCAAGCGCGTAGTGAGGTCGGCAGATTTTGGCAGGACTTCAGAATAGGCTGGTAACAATAACACGTCATCAAAAGTTAAGGCTTCATCGACAATACGTAACATACATACCCCTAATAGTGGCTATTTTGATGGGTGGGAGCTAATTGCAAGACGATAGAGGCGTAAATATAACGCAGCAGCTATTTTGATGTCATCTTGATATCTTAGTTATCCCTTTAAAATAACGCCATATTATAGCAAATATAACACCCTCTCACAGGTTATTTTTAGCGCTGATTTGCAGGCGCTCTTACACTTTTGGTCTATTTTTACTAGCGATGATATGAGTTTAACTGTCTTTAAAGGTTATCCGCTCCGCTGGCAGGTATGGCTTTTGTTCTGCATGGAGATACGCTAGCATGACCTCACGAACTTCACATTCAAGCGTCCAAGCATTCAGTGGGCTATCAGAAGCTAGCGCGCCGCGTAGCGTAATCGTATCTTCGTTGACGGCGGTGGCGATGAGCTTAGGCTCAGTCTCGCCATCCCAGAGCTTATTGTCTTTGACCACCTCAATGAATTTTTGTCTAATCACCTCAATATCGACGCCATAATCTACATAGAGATAGACCGGTCTTGTTTGATGAGACTCCGTATGCGACCAGTTCTCGACAATCTCAGTGACAAAGTGGCGCATCGGGATGATTAACCGCCGCTCATCCCAAGTTTTGAGTACTGCATAGGTATATCGCAGATCCTCAATAGTCGTCCAATCGCCTTCCATCATCACCGTATCAGCAATGCGTACAGGCTGGGTAATAGCCACTTGCATGCCAGCGATAATATTGCCCAAAGTAGGCTGCGCCGCCACGCCAATTACTACCCCAGCAATACCCGCTGACGTTAATAAAGTCTTTCCTAAGCCCTCGACATTGGTAAACTCACTAATACCAATCCAAATACTGCCCAAGATCATGACAAAAATAAAGACTCGTCTAAATATCGAGACATAAGTGAGACGAATACGGTATTTATCGTACTGCTCTTCACCCAAACTATCGATTTGTAAGTCTTGATAGCGATTGGCAAAAAAATGAATAATCCGAATACCTAGCCATACCGTACTGATGACTAAAAACACCCAAATGATCGGCCGCGTCGCAGTCGCTACTGCATCAAGATAAGGAAAGCCGCCAGAAGCCAAGGTATAGACTAGAGAGAAGCTAATGGTCAAGGTCAAAGGTACCGTCAGTTTACTGGCCAAATCTCTAACACTGCGGCGCCCTACGCTCTCACTTTTTTGCTCATCGTTTTTACTTGCTCCCATATTGATAAGCTTGCCAACGCCTGTACTTAGCAGCCATCCTAAACCCATCGTCGTTAAGAAAAACAACAGCAAAGCACAGTATTCCCATATCGCAATACCGAAGAGACGCGCGGTCAGTATTACGGGGAGATAACGCTCAAACTTAGCGGGCTGATACTGCTCATATAGATTGTCTATATTGCCAACCGTGTGAGCCGAGAACACCCAAACCGGCTGCTGGTCACCGACGCGGACACGCTCTATAGAAATAGGTACTCGGCGCTCACGATAATCCATATAGCCCAAGCGTATCGAGCGCCGCGGGATGCCGCGCACGCTACTACTGCTGCCTATCGTCGGCTCAATCAAACCATCGGGACGATCGGGCATATCATTGAAGACATACAGCTCGTTTTTACGCAATAAATAGTCTAGACGTTTTGCTAGCTCAACGCCGCGGTTTGGCTGGCGCTCACTATCAATCAGGTTCATATTCAGCGCATAAGCGGCCAACCCGAATTGCTGCTTCATAATAGCGGATTGAAAAAACTCCATCGTCGCTAGTGGACTTGATAAATGCGGCGGCTCAGATAAAGGTGGCAAACCTGCGTTAAGCTTGTTTAGAGGGTAATAGTTGGGGTTATAATCTCCTACAATCTCAGTATCGCCTTGTAAATACCCAGCTTGCGGCACCGCTATCTTTTCTGAGGGATCAATAACCTTGTTAATCATTTTGCTAGGGTTGATGTCCTCCAGCTCGATACTGCTAATCTTATCTTCAGCATAATCAACGATATTATCAGGCTGAGTGGTGATTGATATCGGCGAGCTATCGGCCGTATTAGCTTGGCTATCTTGGCTATTTTCTGCAGCATATACAGGTAGGCTGATAAGCAATAGCACTAACCAGGCCATCAATGCATGAACTAGCATCATGCTGCTTGAGCGCACTGAGCGTATTGAGAACACTGAGCACATAGCCACTTCGGCATTAGCGGTGCTATCGAAGCAAGAATTGTTAAGCATAAACGCGTCTCGCTTAGCAGTATAAGGCATCAGCTTGCGCCGCTCAGCACTACGGAGTCTACCAGCACTACAAGGTATAAAGGTATGAAACTTAGTCATATTTATAATTTTCTAGCAAAAGTATGTTGATAAGTTAAAGCAGTCCTTAACATAAAGCCAGTATAGAACTGACTTTATTTGTTAGTCTACGTATATTACCTGCCTTACTTATATAGCCTGCTCTCTACAAAAAACAGGGCTTGAGTATCTTTCTTCATGTCTCTTTTTTACTTTTTACTCTTTATTTTTTAAGCATCTTTGAAGGTAATGCGCTCAGCAGGCAGATAAGGCTTTTGTTTATCATAAAGATAATTTAGCATCTGCTCTCGTATCTCATACTAAAGGTATTGGCATTGAGGGCTATCGCTTATTAAACTACTTTAAACATAAGCTAGTTCAGTCCATCAAAAAAAAGCCAGCTCTAAGCTGGCTTTCTCTATGTGTATTTGTAGTTATCTTGGTAATTTTGTCCGTTTATGGCAGCAGCGGTGTTAAGCGCGGCGCCAAGTCGTGCCAGCGCTACTATCTTCAAGCTCAATGCCCGCCTCTTTTAGCTGCATTCGTATCTCATCAGCCCGAGCGTAGTCTTTGTTGGCTTTGGCATCGCCGCGCTCAGCAATCAGCGCATCGATAGCATCATCACTAAGACCATTCTCTGACTTTTCGCCGATAACGGCTTGCAAAAACTGTTTTGGCGGCTGCTGTAGGATATTTAATGATTTGGCAAGCGCGCGCAGCTGCTGCGCTAACTGCCAAGCCTTGTCCGTATCTTGCGCTTTAGCTGCTTTATTGACTTCACTGGCTAAGCTAAACAACACGCTAATAGCCGCTGAACTATTAAAATCATCATTCATAGCCGCGATAAAGTCTTGACCTGCCGCGCTTTGATACGCTTGGTTGATAAGCTCTTGGTCAGCCTCAAGCGCTTGACTTTGATGTTGTTCAGCGATTTTTAGTGCATTATATAATCTGCTTAGGCTATTATGCGCTTCATCCAAAGCGCTATCTGAGAAGTTGACTTGGCTGCGGTAGTGACTCGACAATAAGAAGAACCGCACGGTCTCAGGATGATATTTGTTCGTGACTTCGCGTATAGTAAAAAAGTTGCCCAAAGACTTAGACATCTTTTCACCATCGACATTAATAAAGCCAACGTGCATCCAGTTATTAGCGTACTCGCAGCCCGTTGCCGCCTCAGATTGGGCAATCTCATTTTCATGATGCGGAAACTGCAGGTCATGACCACCGCCATGGATATCAAAGGTATTACCCAAGCATTTCGTCGACATCGCAGAGCACTCAATATGCCAGCCCGGACGCCCTTGCCCCCAAGGAGAAGTCCACTGCGGCTCGCCCGCTTTTGCCGCTTTCCATAAGACAAAATCAAAAGGATTACGCTTGATATTTTCAACCTCAACGCGAGAGCCTGCTTGCATCTCATTCAGCTTGCGCTTAGAGAGTTTGCCATAGTCGGCGAAGCTATCGACAGCGTAATAGACATCGCCATTATCAGCAGCATAAGCATAATCACCTTCGATTAACGTGGTGATCATTTGCTGCATCTCATCGATGTGATCGGTAGCTCTCGGCTCTGCATCCGGACTCAAGCAGCCAAGCGTGGCAGCATCGTCATGCATCGCTTTTGTGAAGCGCTGTGTCAAAGTGCCGATATCTTCATTATTTTCGATAGCGCGCGCGATAATTTTGTCATCGATATCCGTTATGTTGCGTACATAGTTGACCTCATATCCTAACTGACTAAGCCAGCGCACTACCATATCAAAAGCCACCATCACTCGCGCGTGACCGATATGACAGTAATCATAAACCGTCATGCCGCAGACATACATGCCTAACTTGCCAGCAACTAAGGGCTGCAAGGGCTGTTTGCGAGCTGTCAATGAGTCGTATACAACCAGCCGGGACTGCGCATCGGTAACTGAGGTAGTCATAACAAATTAGCCTTTTGATAAAATGAAGTGATATAAATTTTAACGCATTATCTTAGCGAAAATGGACATAAAATACTACAATGAGCGTAGGACGTTATTAAATAAAACCGTTAATTAACCGCCCTCGCAGCGCGTTATGCAGCTAAAATACAATAAACTGAAATACAATAAACTGAAATACAAAAATCTAGATACAAAAGCTAAGGAGCTCTAAATGGGCAATCGTTTAAGTAAGATATACACCCGCACTGGTGATGATGGTAGCACAGGTATGGCAGATGGTAGCCGCGTCAGCAAAGCCGATATACTCTTTACAGTGATGGGTGATATCGACGAGCTCAACTCGCATGTTGGCTTAGTACGTGCCCAATTAACGCAAATGAACACGGCGGCTACTCAAGAGACAGCTCAGCATTTATCCCTTATCAAAGAGTCAGATTTTGCGCACGCTTTAGTAATTATTCAGCATTTACTATTTAACATTGGCGGTGAGCTGGCGATGCCAGAGTATGAAGGCGTAAACGAGACTCATATAGACTGGTTAGAGCAGCAGATAGATACCATGAATACTCGCTTGCCGCCGCTCAAAGACTTTATTTTGCCTACAGGGTCGGTATTGGTTAGTCAATTGCACATAGCGCGCACTGTATGCCGCCGCGCTGAGCGTCAAGCGGTGTTGTTACAGCAGCAGCGCCCGCAAGCTATCCGTAGTACCGCTGTCAGCTTGATTAATCGGCTATCTGATTGGTTATTTGTCGCGGCGCGTTTTTGTACTGATCCTGCTCAAGTCTCGGAAGTCTTATGGGATAGTCAAGTGTTACAAAAGCTTGATAACGATAAATAATGTTCTGTTATCTGTCGTTTATAATTAATGACTCTTTTTATTAAAACTAGTTTATTAAACTAGCCTTAAACGAAATTCTAAAACCCGCTTTGAAAATAACAAACAATCAAAAAGCGTCTATAACTTCAAGCTATAGACGCTTTTTTTAACCACTGATGCTTAAGACATGATTTTTAAGACAATCATAACCTTTAGTAAGTGGCACTATCGTCTTCGATGATGACCATATCGATGCTCTCATCTTCAGGTACGACTTTTGGAAGTGCAGACTCTACTGGGTTATCATCATTTGTGATAGCCGCTGCCGTACTCTCTTCATTCGCACTGCCGCTTTGATTGATTGATGGCGGCGCTGGTGGTGTTGGCGGCTCGGCTCGACGAATAGGCTCAACTGGCGTCACCGTTCTAGGCTGACGGATGGTCTGATTCTCTTGTCTGTCTGACACAGCAGCTCTACGCTCAGCTGCCGCCTCTGCACGTTGATTCGCTGCTTGTTCATCTAGCACGGTTTTGAGTGATGAGCCTGCCATAACATCAGCGACTATGCCGATTAAAGCCGGTTGTCCTGCGATACGCGCTTGCACTAGGCCGTTTTGAGCACCAATGACATAGCTAAAAGCATCGTCTACTAACATGTTATTATTGATACGGATATTTTCTTTAGCCAATCGTGATTGCAAGCTTGGCTTGTTATTAGATGAATCTATTTGGCTGGCTTGGTATAAGTCTTCGCTAGGCAAAGTCATGCTGACGCTCGCCTGACAAGTGGTCATGCCATTGGTATTGGCTTGTTGTAAAACCGCTGCGTTTTGCACATCAATCTTGATATTACCCACTTTAGTATCGAGCATACTATTACTAATAGCCACGTCTGCGTTGTTGGCATAGTTAGTTGCAAGCGTTTGCGCTTGTTGATCTAACGTGTTCTTTAGTGCGGTTCTGAGACGGTCTTGAACCATAGGATCATCACACTTCATTACGGGTGCAACATCAGCATCATCGGCGGCTTGCTGCTCAGCAGTAATATCCGTAGTATCGGCGCTGTCTTCATCGTCTGGGCGACTACAGCCTGCAACGGCTAAACCACATACTAAACCAATACCAGCAACCTGCTGCCATTTCATCCACTTATTTTTGACTACGCTCATACTCATTTAGCTCCTGAGATACTGACCTTTTTATAACTGCCTTTAAGCTCTTTATCGTTACTTACGCTTTATAAATCATCACCCTTTTACAGATAGTCTTTTACCCAATCTAAGGATAAGCTCTATCTGTTATCTACAGTCTTGTACCATAGATAATTTTAAAATGGCAACTTGAAAGAATAGCGACTTTAAAGAATGGCACTTCATTGAAAATGAAATCATTATACGGGGTTTGGCTAAGATGTTCAGCATGACGATTTCCAGATATACAAATAAAAGCCCTTAATCGATATAAAACTAGCGTTAGTTGCAAAAACACAACACAGAACGCTTAAAGGCACTGTGATTATTTATTGACCGTCAAAGCAAGCAGTCTATCATAAAAGGTAGCTCAGATAGGTATAATAACCTGCTTTGATCATGCAAAAGACTCTTACCTTATTATGATAAATTTTAAAAAAACGCAGCTCCTTGGGCATCGCGGTGCCCGCGTGGAAGCCCTAGAGAACACTTTATTCGGTTTTCAACACGCTAAGCGCTTGCAAGCAAGGGGCTTAGCAGGTGTTGAGCTCGATGTGCAGCTCACCGCTGATGGTCATTTAATTGTTTTTCATGATGACACCTTACAGCGTCTATGCGGCCTGCAAGCAAGAATTGACCAATTAAGCCTGCGCGAGATTCAACGTCACACCCAATCGGGCCATCATATCATTACGCTCGATATGCTAGCGCAGTCTCTACCGCTCTCGATGTTTGCCCCTGCATTCAAACCTCAACGTCAAGCGCTCAATAGTCTGTTAGGTGTTAATACCATCAGCAGTGATAAGGCTTATGAGATCACAGAATTAAGCAGTCAGGCTCATACTTTGAGTCAGTTTACTCATATCGAGCTTGAGATTAAGACTCACAATCGCACTGATCATACCAAGCTTGTGCAAGCGTTACTGCGCTACTTAGTCAATAGCCCGTTATCAAGCCTGCCGTTGGTATTAACGAGCTTTGATAAAACCCTACTCGCCCAATTGCAGCAGCATCCGCAGCTCTCATCGATATCTCGCGGCCTATTAGTGCTTGAGCCGAGTCTTATCTCATCAGCGCCCAATACCGCGCTGCGATTAGGCTGTACTCAACTGGGTATTCATTATCCGCTGCTAAACAAGCAAACCATCGCTAATTGTCATCGTTATCAGTTGCCGGTGAGCGCTTGGACGGTCAACGACATCAGTACGATAAAACAGCTGATAGAATGGCAAGTCGATGTCATTATCACCGATATTCCTTCGCAATTATTATGACCCTAGCGTTGAGAGTTCCCGATTGATATTTTGTTATAAGTTATAGCGTTTGCCTAAATAACAGCATGCGATATCTGCTTTCTAAGCGCGATACCTTGTGTAACATATCTCCGCACAGTTTTACACTTTCGCTGAACACCTGATAGCTAACGTGGTTTTCTCTATAGATATACCATAACTCATACAAGTTATTGTTATTTAGCAATATTTTTCTAGTGCATATCTGTTCACTTTACTGTGTTTTTAGGGTAATATGGACGCTGAAATTAATACCGTTAGGGATATTACATGATTGCTAAAAAAGTAATAGGTTTACCACTTAAAGGCTTACGTCTCGCTATGAAGTCTGGTGATACGCTTATACAAAACGCTGGCACTCAAGCGCTACGTGTTAAGACATGGTTTGACAATAACAAGAGCAACACCAATACAGCAGCAGAAACTCAATTTGCGGCTACAAGCGGCTACAAGAATGCAAACTCTGCAGCCAACTATGAAGGTGTTGACCCTCTTGAGCTTGAATTCCAAAAGTCGCCCATTAATTTAGTACCTGCTATCTTTTTGATAGCAACGCCTATTGCAGCGGCAGTTATTACCCCTTGGTATTTATTGACTCATGAAGTCAGTGCGCCAGTCTGGGGTGTGTTTGGCGCCTTTATGGTCTGGACTGGCCTTAGTATTACCGCAGGCTATCACCGTCTGCTGTCGCACCGTGCGTATAAAGCCCATCCTATTGTCAAAAACTTTTTATTGCTTGGCTCAACCCTAGCGGTACAAGGTTCAGCCTTTGATTGGGTGTCAGGTCACCGCACCCATCATCGTCACGTCGATGATCGTATGGAAGACCCGTATTCAGCGCAGCGTGGGTTTTTCTTTAGTCACATTGGTTGGATGCTACGTAACTACCCTAGCGGCCGTTTTGATTACAAAAACATCCCTGATTTGACTAAAGATAAAGTGCTACAAATTCAGCATAAATACTATGGTCTTTGGGTGCTCGCGACTAACGTAGCTATGGTCGCAGCCGTAGGTTGGTTGATCGGTGACGTTTGGGGTACGCTGGTGTTAGCAGGCCTGCTACGTCTAGTGCTGACACATCATTTTACTTTCTTTATCAACTCTTTATGTCATATGTTTGGGACGCGTCCTTATACCGATACCAACAGTGCCCGTGACAACTTCTTTTTGGCGATATTTACATGGGGTGAAGGCTATCATAACTACCACCACTTCTTCCAATACGATTATCGTAATGGCGTTAAATGGTGGCAGTACGATCCAACGAAGTGGCTGATTGCCGGTTTATCTAAGCTTGGTTTAACCTCAGATCTGCGCACCGTTGATGATACGACGATTAAGCATGCTGAAGTACAAATGCAGTTTAAGCGTGCGCAGCAACAAATCGACAAAGCAACTTCTGAAGGTCTTGATATTCCGCAAGCAATGCAAAATTTCCAAGACCGTATTAAGCTTGAATACGATGCGTTTAAGCAAACCGTTGAAGAGTGGAAAGCGCTAAAAGCCAAAGCGGTTGAGATGAAAAAGACAGACTTTGCCGATCGCTTACACGAAGTGGATGATAAGCTTAAGCACGAATATATTAAAGTTGAGCAAAAAATCTTTGAGCATAATAATAATCTCAAAACCGCATTTCGCTCCATTGGCTTTAACAATAAAGCCGCTTAGTTTGTACTAAGTTAGTGTTAAAGCTAATATTTAAAAATTACTACTTTTCTCCTACCCTCTAACTGTTATAGTTAGGGGGATTTTTTTGCTCAATTTATCGATAAAAAATAGGAAGCCGTTATGCGCTACCAAAATAGCTATGCCCAATTAGATCCGCGTCTATATCATAAGCAGCCACCAAGCGCTCTTAACAACCCGCGCGGCGGCCACTTCAACTCACAAGTCGCTGAGCAATTAGGCTGGTCAACTGATCAAGAGTTAATGGAGCGCTGGGTCGAAATCGTCGGCGGAGAGTATGTGCCTGAGGGTTTTGAGCCGCTGGCGATGGCTTACGCCGGTCATCAGTTTGGGCAATGGGCGGGACAACTGGGCGATGGGCGCGGGTTGCTTATGGCACAGGTGCTAGATAATAATGACACCCTCCAAGACTTGCACCTCAAAGGAATCGGTCTCACGCCTTATTCACGAATGGGAGATGGCCGGGCGGTGCTGCGTAGTACTATCCGTGAGTACTTATGTGGTCATGCTTTTGCGCAATTGGGTATCCCTGCCTCCAATGCGTTAGGGTTTGTGGTCTCAGATACGCCTGTACGCCGCGAAACCATGGAAGCCGGCGCCGCTTTAATGCGAGTAGCAGATAGTCATGTACGCCTTGGTCATGTCGAATGGATAGCGAGCTTTGCACCGGACTTACTCGGTGAGTTTACTGATTATATGATCGATACTTACTATCCGGAGTGCCGCGATGCTGAGCAGCCGGTACTGGCATTTTTAAGTACTGTTGTCGAGCGTACCGCGCGTATGATTGCCGATTGGCAGCTGATTGGCTTTGCCCATGGGGTAATGAATACCGACAATCTATCAATTACTGGCAGTACCTTAGACTTTGGGCCTTTTGGCTTTATGGAGCGCTTTAATCCGGCTTGGATTAATAACCACTCCGATCACACAGGGCGTTACGCTTATCAGAACCAGCCCGCTATTGGATATTGGAACCTAAACGTTTGGCTAACGCATTTTATGCGTCTTGAGGGCGTGACTCGTGAGACTCTAGCAGACTGCTTAGCACCTTATGAGACAACCTTTATGCAGCATTACCAACAAGGTCTGTGCCGCAAGCTCGGACTGCCGCACGAGCAAGACAGTTTAGTGCTAGCGTTTGAGTGGTTAAGCTTATTAGAGGATAACCTGCTCGATTATACCAATAGCTTTCGCGCTTTATTAGGCTTGGTTGCTCCTGATACACACCCTCATGAAAAGCAACTATTAGCGACTATAAGCCATGAACTACCGCCAGAGGCGCTAGCAGTTTGGCAAGACTGGCGGCAGCGCTATCTAAACCGACTTGCTACCTTAGCGACCGATGAGGTAATCGAGAGTTTGAAAAACAACAATCCAGTCTACGTGCTGCGTAACGAGATGGCACAGCGCGCTATTACGGCTGGCCAGCAAGGTCAATTCGATGAAGTGGCTAGAGTTTATGACTTGTTAAGCCGGCCTTATGAAGTACAAGATATCGCCACTGATCTTGATACGACTCCTCCTGCACCTGACGCGCCGCAATTGCCGATTAGCTGCTCTTCATAGATGACTTGTCATGTTATTTTAATTTGTACATTTAGCGCCGGTTGACTAGGCAGTGAATTGACATTGATGCTAGAATAGTTATTTTTTTAGCGCAAGGTGTTTATCTGCCTAGCTAACCCCTGTGTGCTTTTAAAAATTTGGCTTTATCCTAGTCATTATTTTATGGATAACAGCCTGTCACAGTCTTAAGGCGCTGATATTAGCCTTTTTTATGAGTCAGCTCGAAGTACCCTTTTTTATGACCCCTCTGGATCTCCTATAACCATTTTATCCTAACTATGGCCATTATTATGAATGACGATACCTCCTTGAATACGGACAGCCCAGCTTCAGAAATCGAACAGTTTGAACAAGCGGCTCTTCATTACCACTCGCATCCTCGTCCAGGTAAAATCTCAGTCACTCCTATCAAGCAGCTCGCCAACCAACGCGACTTAGCGCTTGCTTATTCACCAGGGGTTGCCGTACCTTGTCTTGAGATCGAAAAAGATCCAAAACTGGCGGCTAAATATACGGCTCGTAACAATCTAGTGGGTGTCATCACTAACGGTACCGCAGTACTTGGCCTAGGCGATATCGGCCCTCTAGCTTCAAAGCCTGTGATGGAAGGTAAAGGCGTCCTATTCAAAAAATTTGCCGGTATCGATGTTTTTGATATCGAAATCGCGCAAAACGATCCTGACAAGTTCATCGAAGCAGTAGCATCTCTTGAGCCGACTTTCGGTGGTATCAATCTTGAAGATATCAAAGCACCAGAGTGCTTCAAAATCGAGCGTGAACTGCGCGAGCGTATGAACATTCCCGTCTTTCATGATGATCAGCATGGTACTTCTATTATCGTGGCCGCCGCTTTACTCAACGCTCTAATATTGATCGATAAAAAAATCGAAGAGATTAAGATTGTTTGTTCAGGAGCGGGTGCTGCCGCTATCTCTTGCCTAGATATTATCTGTGCCCTAGGCGTTAACAAAGACAATATTTTTGTCTCTGATTCACGCGGTATTATATCTACTAGCCGTGATAATCTTGATGAGTCCAAGCAGCGCTATGCCCGCGATACAGATGCGACGACTATCGAAGAGGTTATGGATGATGCCGATATGTTCTTAGGCTTATCGATGCCTGGCATTTTGACTCCTGATATGGTCAAACGTATGGCAAAAGACCCTATCGTCTTTGCACTTGCTAACCCAACGCCTGAGATTATGCCAGAGCTTGCGCACTCCGTACGTCCAGACGTTATTATGGCGACCGGTCGTTCAGACTACCCTAACCAAGTCAATAATGCCCTGTGCTTCCCTTATATCTTCCGCGGCGCCTTAGATGTTGGCGCGACCGCCGTTAACGAAGAGATGAAGATCGCTTGTGTTCGGGCTATTGCAGCTATGGCTCACGTTGAGGCTACCCCTGTCGGTAATGTCAAAAATACGGATAAGATGCGCCGTTTTGGCCGCGATTACTTGATCCCAGGACCACTCGAGCCAAACTTAATCATTGAGATTGCTTCTGCTGTGGCGCAAGCGGCAATGGACTCAGGCGTCGCTAGCCTGCCTATTTTAGATATGAAAGCCTATCGCCAACAGTTGTCTGAGTTTGTCTATAACTCAGCGTTTGTGATGAAGCCTATCTTTGCGCGCGCCAAATCTGATCCTAAGCGTATCGTTTACTGTGAAGGCGAAGATAATAACGTGTTATTAGCTGTACAAGTTGTGGTCGATGAGCAATTGGCTCAGCCTATTCTTGTTGGTCGTCCAGCTGTGATCGAAGCCAATATTGAAAAGCTTGGCCTGCGTCTACAAGACGGCGTCAACATAACTATCGTCAATCAAGATGATGATCCACGCTATAAAGACTACTGGCAAGGCTACTATGAGAAGAACAAACGTAAAGGTGTCAGTATAGAGCTGGCTCGCCGTGATGTTCGCCGTAAGACCTCGCTTATCGGCTCTTTATTGGTCGAAAATGGCGATGCCGAAGGCATGATCTGCGGTACGTTTAGCTATTATCAGCTGCATTTAGAATATGTACAAAACGTCATCGGTAAAAAACAAGGCGTTAGTGATTTTTATGCGATGAACGCGGTACTTATGCAAGATCGTAATATTTTTATTGCCGATACTTATATCCATGAAGACCCGACTGCTGAACAATTGGCCGAGATGACGGTACTGGCCGCAGAACAGCTTGAGCGCTTCGGTATCACCCCAAGAGTCGCTTTGGTATCGCACTCAAACTTTGGCACCTCAAACCGCGAAAGCGCGGTAAAAATGCGCAAAGTCTATCAGTTATTGACCGAAATGAATGTCAGCTTTGACTTCGATGGTGAGATGCAAGGGGATGCTGCGCTTGATGAGCATATCCGTATAGAAGACTTCCCTTCTACCGAATTTAGAGGCGCGGCTAATCTGCTCATCCTACCAACGCTTGATGCAGCAAATATCGCCTTTAACTTGCTAAAGACAGCAACCAATAGCGCTTCCATCGGTCCTATCTTATTGGGTGCTAGTAAGCCTGTGCATATCCTAACGCCATCAGCGACCGCTCGCCGTATTGTCAACATGACTGCGCTTGCCGTCACCGAAGCGCTGGACTTAGAAGAAGAGCAGAAGTAATCTAGCGGTTTTGATAACTGGCCGTTTTGATAACTGGCCGTTTTGATAACTAGCCGTTTTGATAACTAGGAGCACTTACCATTTAGTAATAAGTGCTATGCTATAATAAAACCAGCTAACGTCGCGCGTTGGCTGGTTTTTTTTGGTTAAAATTTAGGTTTTAGAGGTGAGCATGCAAGTGTACTTGGTAGGCGGTGCGGTTCGCGATGGGCTGCTTGGTCGCCCTGTGACTGACAAAGACTTTGTAGTGGTAGGCAGTAGCGTCGAGCAGATGCTAGCTGCAGGGTTTCAGCAAGTAGGCGCAGACTTCCCAGTATTTTTGCACCCAACCTCGCACGAAGAGTATGCGCTTGCCCGCACTGAGCGCAAACAAGGACACGGCTATCAAGGATTTAGTGTTCATGCCAGCCCTGACGTGACGCTACAACAAGACTTGCAGCGCCGCGATTTGACCATCAATGCGATGGCAATCGAGGTGACCAGCTTAACCGATGACACCCCTATCACAGGCGAAGTTATCGATTATTATGGCGGCCTATATGACATTGAACAAAAAACCTTGCGCCATGTCTCAGACGCTTTTGGTGAAGACCCGCTACGAGTGCTGCGAGTGGCGCGTTTTTATGGTCGTTATCATGCCTTAGGGTTTAGTATCAGTAGTGACACTTTGCAATTGATGCGCAAGTTGGCTACTTCTGGTGAGCTTGCGCATTTGAGTTGTGAGCGCGTTTGGCAAGAATCTAGCCGCGCTACTATGCAGGTCTCTCCTCATATTTACTGGCAGACGCTATTTGACATTGGTGCGCTTGATGACTATTTTGCACCGCTGGGCCAAGCATGGCAAAACACCACTGTTAAAGAAACCGTACAAACCGCTTTGTATTTCGCCGGTCAAATGCAGTTGAACCTCTCACAGCGTTGGGCCTTGCTTATGGCGAGTCTCGATGACGCTTTGTTTCATTTAAAAAACGATGCAACCACAGCTTCTAAGAGCATCTCTAGCCTAGGTCAAAGCGCCAAAGTACCCAAAGCGCATACTCAGTTTGCTAGTCTTTTTGTCGAGCAGGCGCAGCAGCTAAATAACATAGATGAGCTGAACGCCGCACAAAAGATTGATCTTATTCAAGCTTGTAGCGCGCACAAAGCCCCTGAGAAGATCTCGCAATTATTAGTCACTAGTCAAGTGCTACAGTTGGCCATTCATCACCGGCAAATGATGCTAGCGCTGAGTAGTTATCATGCTATTGGTATGCCTGATATTGCAGGCGACCTAAAAGGCCCAGCTATTGGGGCGGCTCTGCGCGGCGCCCGTATCCAGCACCTGCAAGCTCAAGATGAGCAAACCTAGCTTATGACAGATCTTGACACTGCCCCCGTTATACTCGTCACTGGCAGCGCTAAGCGTATTGGTGCAGCTATTGTTAAAGCTGCCCATCGTCAGAACTACCGTGTTATTATCCATTGCCATAATAGCCAGTCTGAGGCACAACAACTCAGCGACGAGCTCAATCAGATACGTCCGCATAGCGCCAAAGTATTAATCGCAGACTTATCCGTGATTAATGCTAAAGACCGCTTAGACGCTTTTGTCAAAGCTAGCATCGGTGCGTTTGGTCAGCTTGATGTACTCGTGCACAACGCCTCTCGCTTTTACCCAACTCCTATAACCTCTATAACTAGTATCGATAATGAGCAATGGGATGAGCTGTTTTTAACTAATGCTAAAGCGCCTTTGATACTCAGCCAAGCGCTACTACCCTACTTGCAGGCTCAGCAAGGCTGTATCATTAGCCTGCTCGATATTCATGCGCACAACAAGCCCTTTAAAGATTACACTGTTTATAATATGGCAAAGGCGGCCCAGCGGATGATGGTACAGTCGCTAGCGCTTGATCTAGCACCAAGCGTACGTGTCAACGGTGTAGCACCTGGGGTTAATGTCTTACCTGAGACTGATAGCGATCAAGCGCTTGAGCCTACGCTGCAGCATAGTATCGTTGACTCCATACCTCTACAGCGAATCGGTAAACCTGAAGACATTGCTCACAGCGTACTATATTTAATACAAGCCAGCTATGTCACCGGACAGATTATCGATGTTGATGGTGGACGTGGTCTGACCCTAGCAGGTGGTAAGTATTAAAATTTAGTAAATAGTTATAATTGTGCTTATCTTTTACTTGAAAAATTAGAGAAATCAGGTATCATTGTGCGTCTAACGTTAGGGCCCATAGCTCAGTTGGTTAGAGCAGAGGACTCATAATCCTTTGGTCGTAGGTTCAAGTCCTACTGGGCCCACCACATTCAAACCCTTACAAGCATTGGCTTGCAAGGGTTTTTTATTGTCTAAAATTTATGTAAAAGCATTGATGTAATTGTTTTTTTGATACTATCTTGATACTTTGATCCTTATAGTAATTGAAGTATGATAATTACTGACACTATGGTTATTTGCTGCTGCATAGGTGATATATGAAGGTTAAACTTACCAAAAAATTTATTGATTCAATAGACTATACCGCTAAAGGTACCGATATCTATATGGATGATGTATTGACTGGATTTGCACTACGTGTAGGTAAGCAGTCTAAACGCTATACATTACATAAGCGTATAAATGGAAAGCTATATCGAGATGAAGTAGAAGAAACGCACTTAATCACGCTAACCGAAGCACGTGAAAAAGCCAGTATAATGATGGCAAATATAAAAAAAGGTATGCATGTTTATGACGGGCTTCATGAGATCTTTGAAGACACTAAAGATAAGACTGATAATGTACCAACATTGAGAGATGCATATACCTACTTTAAATCAGCAAAGACTAACTTGGCTAAAAATACTATTACTGATTATGACCGTCAAATACTACAGAATCTGAAAGACTGGCTAGATACATCTTTAAACGATATATCTAAGTCAATGATAAGTGATAAGCATAAAGAGCTCAGCAAGCATAGTAAATCTCAGGCTAACGCAACTATGAGAGCTCTAAGGTCAGTTTGGAATTATTGCCGTGATAGCTTTTTAGATGATAACGAAGACTTTTTAATTAAAGAACAACCAGTACGCATACTTAACGCCAAGAAAGATTGGAATATAGTTAAGCCGCGTACCAAACATGTTGAAGAAGAATATTTAGGTATGTACCTCAAAACACTTTTGAATTATGTTGATAGAAGCTCACACATGCAAGCGCCCCATAGCAATAATGCACGAGATATTATGCTACTTTTTATGTTCACTGGTGTGCGTTTAAATGAAGCGCAGCCCTTAAAGTGGTCTGACGTCGACCTTAAAGCCGGCAGGATAGTATTCAAAGCTACAAAAAATGGCTCTAACTATCATATGCCTACTAGTGATATTCTACAGGCTATACTTAAGGAAAGGTGGAGGTTGAGTTCAGGCAAGCAATGGGTATTTCCAAGTCACTTGAAAGACAGCAATGATCATATAAAAGATTTAAGCCGTAGTTATAAGGCCATAAGCAATCAAACAAACTTATATATTACGCCACATGATTTGCGCCGCACTTTTGGAACGGTAGCTAATAACTCAAGCATCAGCTATCCAGTCCTTAAACGCTTGCTAAATCATCGTGAAGCTAAATCGAGCGATGATGTCACTCTACAGTATATTCAAGTATCACAGCGCCAATTAAGAGACGCTTTAAACTCAATAGAAGCTTTTTATTGTAAGCATGCTGGCATGACGCAAGATGAAATCATCATTAAGTATTACTAATTTAATAAGGTCTTAAGAAGATCACTATAAAAATATCATCAGCTGATTTAGTAAAAACAAGCCGTGATGGCGACCAGTCCCATTACCTGTACTCATTTATAATAGCTCTATTACTGTCGTTTGCAAGAGTTTAATCAACGCAATTAGCGCTTCTCTGTGATGGGTTTTACTACTACTCTATTTTATAAGCAGTATACTTCTTAGTATGATAAATTGGACTTTCATAGCAGTGAGAGCAGTCATTGTTTGATCGTGCTTTACGTTCAGTTTCGGGTACGCTGTGTTTGACTAAATATAATGATAAATATTTAACTATTTACGAGTAGCCATTATGAGTATTAAAAGCTTACCCGACTATCCATTACTAAAAAAGCTCGCCGAAGCTCTTTGGCGAAATGAAACGTCATATCAAGGCGCTGCTATTATGGTGGGCTCTGGTTTTAGTAGAAGCGCTGCTAGTAGTGGTGATATAAATAGTAAGTTACCTTTGTGGAATGACCTTCTAAAGGTACTATCAAAAGATTTAGGATCCGATCCATGGGGCGATCCTCTACGAATCGCTGAGGAATATAGTTCTTACTTCGGCGAACAAGCATTGAAGGATGTAATAGAGCAAACTGTTAATGACCCTGCATGGATACCAGGCGATTTATACGGCTCATTGTTAAAGCTGCCTTGGACAGAAGTGCTTACAACTAATTGGGATACGCTGTTAGAGCGGGCAGCATCTGATATTTATAAACCCATCTACAGTATTGTCAATAAACCTGAAGATCTATCCTCTTCTCGCTCTCCTAGAATCGTAAAATTACATGGCACAGTACAAATTTCTCATAATCTGATATTTACTCAAGAAGACTATCGACAATACCCAAAGACTCATGCAGCATTTGTAAACCTAGCTCGTCAAGTATTTATCGAAAATGAGTTTTGCTTACTAGGATTTTCAGGTGATGATCCTAATTTTTTACAATGGGTTGGTTGGGTCAGAGATCATCTAGCTAGTCATGCTCGTCGAATTTACTTAGTGGGCGCCTTAGATCTGAGTCCAGCTAAGCGCAAATACTTAGAGTCAATCAATGTGGCACCTATTGATTTATCAACTCTAGTTAGACACTTGGACAACCATGATGAAAAACATCGTAAAGCAACCAAGATGTTTCTCGACACTCTTCAGATACTCAAGCCTAAAGATAGCTGGGATTGGCGACCAACTTCGATTACTCGTAAAACTATTCCAGAAAACGAAATAAGTAGAGTCCATAAGGATCATAGCTATGCAGCAACGTTACTAGAGAATCAGCTAGATCAACTTACTAAAGATAGAGAGTCTTATCCAGCATGGTTGGTATGCCCTTCTAGTATAAGGTCGAGCTTACAGAATCAGATTAATGATCCTTTTCCAAACTCTAAAAACTTGTCTGAAATGGAACCTGATTTGCGTTCAAAGATGCTTTACGAAATCGTATGGCGTAACATCATTACCTTCAGTGTGGATGCCATACATCTAGCTGAAGAGCTTCTAGAAATTTGTGATCCTTCTCAACCTAGTGGACTAACCAGCAAACAACAGATTGAAATAGCATTATGGCTTTTTAGGAGTACACGCTGGTTTGATGATAACGATTATAAAAAGATTAACTCAAGAGTAGCTCAGATTTTAAACACAGTTAAACTAAACTCTTTAGAAGTGAAAAATGAAATACACTATCATAAAGCTATCTTAGCTAGAGAAAGCTTTGATTACTCTGATTTAGAAAAATTAGTTGAAGAGATTGAAGTCATAGACCCATCATGGGGTATGAAAAAAGCATCGCTTCTAGCCGAGTTAGGTAAATTTGACGAAGGTGAAAAACTTTTAAAAAATGCATACAAAGAACTCAAATTACAATCTCGAAATGATCCAACGTCAGTTTATGTCTTATCACGTTTAGCTTGGGTTAGTTTTCTTCTTCAAGGAGCTAGTTTCTTTAACCGTAATGATTTAGAAGTAAAGCCTAATGATTTTGATTTTATGAAATCAAACCCTTGGAGCTATCTTGAAAATATTAGAAAAGAGTTATCAAAAGACTTGGGCGAACAAATAAAAAACAATAGTGTAGAGCCTGCTTTTCAACCTGGAGTATATACAGATCATACTAAGTCAATAGTATTTAATAACGGATTGCCTTCTATTCTACTCGTTGAAGGACTAACAAATACTGTTGGAATCCCTATCAAATGGAGAAACGTCAATATCATTGGTGATATGATAGCGAATTTAGCTAAGCTAGACAGTTTGGAAGATAAAAACCGTTTTTTGTATGCTATACGAGCATCAAGCTCAGACTCCACAGACATACTCAAAACAACCTTATCACGAATTAATATTGCAAAGCTAACAGGAGAGGATTCAAGATATTTATTAGATCAGACGTTTAAAGGTTGTATTTATTGGCTAGAAAAAATCATTCAAACTAATAATGAGTCTGCATACTATTATTTTAGTAGATTACAAGTTTTTATGGAGGCTTTAGCTAGGTTCGTTATACGGGCGGAGCCGGATATGGCTATAGAAGTATTTAAGTGGAGTTGTAGTATTGCAATCATAGATAAAATTAAAAACTTTTGGTTGTCTAAACCTTATAGCCATCTCATAGAATACAGTTTACTAGCTATACCAGATAATCGAAAGTTGGAGATATTTGAAGATGCTCTCTTATTTCCTGTAGCTACCGAAGTGAGTATTGATAATGATTTTGGTCAGAGATGGCCAAACCCTGTTGTAAAATCACCTCCCGTAAGAAATGATAGTCTTAAAATCAGTTCACGTTTAGATGAAATCATAAACCATATTTCTCCGAATAATGAGGACAGCGTTCATGCTTTAATAAAGCTATTTCCTTTAATTGAAAACAACTATTTGAATGCTAACGAGTTAGAATCTATAAAATGGAAAATATGGGGAAATCCAGCCAACTACAATTTCATTCCTAAACTAGGTATTTTAGACCATGCTTTGTTAGGACTATCTGGCAATGATAGTAAAGCGTTGGCTTTAGTTGTCAGAAAACATCTTTTTAAAAGTAATGATCTAATTAATATCCATACGCTTATAGCGATTAAAAATCTTGTTTTGAATGAAAAATATAGAGAACTGCCTACGAAGAAACAGTCTAACAAGATATTCAATACTTTAATTGCATGGCGGCCCACTGCAAAAGACACTGATATTCCTGAATTTTTTATAGATAATACGGAAGAACGTTTGGCCAAGGAAATTGCATATACTTTGAACCATGCTATAACACCTTATTTAAGCAAATCGAAATTAAATGAAAATAATTTGAATAAATTGATTAGTTTTTATAAAGAAACAGAAGGTTTTGAGGTGCTATCATCGTTTATCTATTTTACTAAGAGTTGTGATGTAGCTATTGATATTCTTACAAAAGATATTCGTGAAGGTTTCTATAAAGAAGATACAAGAAGAGTTGTATCATCAGCAACTGCTTTATTGAACTGGTGTAAATTAGACTTTAACGATGCATTGAAGCCATTAATTTCAAAGTTAATTTATTCAATAAATTTGAATCGCACTAGTGGACTTACCTCATTGATATATATAGCTAATGAGCTCTACTCTCTGGCATATTTAAGTAATGAAAATATTTCAACACTAATTGAAGTCATTCCAATAATTTTTGATGGTAGTGCCTACGAAAATGTAAATCCAGCCAGCCATTTAGCGATTAACATTACTTCAGTTAGAACTGAAAGTATTAAACTTGCTCGAAATCTACTAAAAAACTATCCAGATAGTGAATTAAAAAGGATCATCGATGAAGCCAAAACAGACCCTCTACCAGAAGTAAGATTTGCATAAATGGAAAATAAAAATACTTCACAGTCTCCAGAGCTTGCCGGTGGTGATGGCTTTATCTATGAAGGTCATGTCATGGCCTTTTATTTAACTGCATTGTTAGCTGAAGCGAGTGCACCTGGCTGTAATGGTACGGTAGTAAATGTAGCTAGCCAGCAAAGAGACTTCGGCTATCCTTTAGATGACGTCATAATAAAGTGGATAGACGCATCAGATCGAATTGGAACAACTAGCTTGCAGGTCAAACGCGACCTGACGATTAGCTCTGCTGACACTAATAAGAATTTTAGAGATGTAATACGTGATAGTTTAACTAGTTATCAAGATGCTAGTTTTAATAATGGTGTAGATAAGTACGGAGTGGCAGTTAGTGAAATATCCTCTGCTAAATTTCGTGATCTAGGGTTTCTCTGCCAAATAGCTGTTGAAAGTGGTGATATTGAACACTTTGAGCAACGGTTTAGTCCTAATGGGAACGCTAGTGCGGATATTAAAGTTGTTAGAGAAGCCATATACCAGCTATTGGATGAGTTATCTGCTACTCCGTTGATACCTGCTGAAAAACATGATTTTCTAAAACACTTTATTATTGTGAGGTTTGACTTTCTACATGACGGTGAAGTTGACGCTCATGTAGGAACACGATACCTTCAATCGCAATTACCGAATAATAGTAATATATCACCTGTATTGGTCTGGTCCCATATTTACGAGTTAGGAAGAGAGTCTGCAGGAAAGGCAGGTCAGTTTGATAGGGTTCGTTTAGTCCATGAGTTATGTAAGGTTGTTAAACTCAAAGAAGGTAGAACTTTTGAGGAGCAGATTTCAAAAATAAAAGAGCTTACGAATACTTACTTACATCAAATTCAAAGCGATATTGATGGATATAGTTTAGATAGAAGTGGATTAAAATTAAAATTTTCTGAAGTGCTTAAAACGTCCCGTTTTATTCAGATAACAGGTATGCCAGGTACTGGTAAGTCTGCTCTGCTACGTAAAGAAATTGAGAGCTATTTAGAGAGCTCGTTTGTGTTGTTTTTAAAATCCGATCAATTGGTCGGTAAAAACTGGGCTCAATACGCTCAAAGCTCTGGGATACCTTCAACTCATAATCTAAAAGATCTATTAGTTGAAATTAAATCAGCAGGCACACCCATCTTGTTTATTGATGGTATTGACCGTGTTGACAGTCAGAATAGACCAATTATCGATGAGTTAATAAGTTTGATTTTAAATGACTCACTATTAATAGAGTGGAAAATAGTCGTTACCTTACGTGAGACAGGGCTAGAGCCGCTAAGAACATGGCTTGGGTCTGTTCTTAAGCAGGCTTCAATTGGCAACGTCACTGTCAATAAATTAGATGATAATGAAGCAAATATTCTCTCAAAACAGTTTCCGAATTTAAGAGGCTTACTTTTTAGTTCTTCTGAAAATGTAAAGCATGTCACTAGAACCCCATTTTTTGCAAAAATTCTATCTACGCTAAGTCTATCAGATGATACATCCCCAGATTCTGAACTAGATTTGATACATGAATGGTGGAAACGTGGCGGATATAGTGCGACGAGTCAAAAAGTCATAGATAGACAGAACGCTTTACTAGAATTAGCTGAGCATAAGGTTAAAAATCTTAGTAAATCCGTAAAAAGAAGATCGCTTAATAGTAACTCGGAATTAGATGAGTTAAACAGCGACGGTGTGATTAGAGTCGATAGTAAAAAAACTACAGTAGATTTCGCTCATGACATCTTTTTTGAATGGTCATTGTTGTACAATTTACTTGAAGCTGATAATGAATGGCTCAATAAAATTGAAGAGTTCGGTCAACCTCCAGCTATTGCTAGAGTCGTTGAGTTATTGTCTCAGCAGAAACTTGAAGGCGATGAATGGTCTAATGATATAAACAACCCTAAATTTAATGAGCTTCGCTCTCAATGGATGCGTGCGTGGTTGTTGGGAGCCGTCAGCCATCCAAATATAGCACAATACAGTGATCAATTTAGAAGCAAACTGGCTGAAAACGACTATGATCTCTATGAGAAGTTATTGGTTTGGTTTCAAGCAGAAAAGACACAGCCAAACCCGCTGATACTTGCTACTTCCAAAGATATAAAAGTTGCTACCTCTCTTGCGTGGCCGACTGACTTAACCCTATGGTTTCAAGTTATTATTTTTATATTAGAAGATACTCCTTCATTGCCAGAAAACATATATCCAAGAGTTGTCGATGTCTTTAAAGTTTTTCAAAACCTGGCAATAAATTTTGAAAACGCTACACAGCCTTCACAGGTTGTTATTGAGTTTTCATCCAAAATATTACAAATAGCTTTAGATTGGCTATCTGAAATCGAAGGGATAAAAGATCATCCTAGTACTCATAACTGGC
Organism: Psychrobacter sp. TB20-MNA-CIBAN-0197; assembly: GCF_040309765.1. Classification (NCBI taxonomy): domain Bacteria; kingdom Pseudomonadati; phylum Pseudomonadota; class Gammaproteobacteria; order Moraxellales; family Moraxellaceae; genus Psychrobacter; species Psychrobacter sp. TB20-MNA-CIBAN-0197. The sequence goes on along the minus strand of NZ_JBEOPC010000014.1, from coordinate 1,296 downwards.
AATTAGTTAATGACATAACAGGATTTAAAGATGCGCTACGTAATTTGATTATAGTGTCAGCAAATTCTAATCCAACTTTCATTCAAACCTATTTGAATAGGCTACTCGATCTAGATGAAATACCTAATGAGATTTTTAAATACATAATACATCTTTCTGGGTTTATCGCGCAGAAGCATCCCGAATTACTAGTAGAGCTATGTTTGAAAAAATTGTTATGTGAGCTACCGCTCGACAGGTATACGAGAAAGTGTGAAGAGAAAAATCGATCTCAAGAATACTGGGCACATTTAAATAGTATTCCAGTAGAAGACAGAACTGCTAAACAAAATAAGTCTCTTCAACTTAGATCATTATCTTTAAGTTCGTTTTCAACTGAGAGAATTAGTGATAGTGATTGGAATGACCTTTCTATTAATACTGACTTTCTTGATTTCTATCCTTCCTCTTCAACTAAAGAACCATTCCACTCGTTATTAAAACATGCTCCCGACTCTGGATTAAGACTAATTACAGAGCTATCAAACCATGCTAACACGGCTTGGCGACAGCTTCATGAGCTATCTGATGAAAAGCTCACACCAATTCCTATCACATTAGACTTTCCTTGGGGATCTCAAACTTTCTGGGGCAATGAGCAAGAATATATTTGGTCACGCCCATACTGGGTAAATGATACATTGTCATCAGCATTTATGACCCTAGAAAAATGGTGTTTTGAGCAGTTAGAAGCGCATGCGAATCTAGACGAGTTAATTCAAAAAATAACCAAAGATCATGAATCATTAGCCATCCTAAGTGTTGTGTCTGTACTCGCTCTTGAACAACAGTGCATTAGCGAAAGCATACTTCCTTTGGTGACAAATCAAAAAGTGCTTGATTTAGATTACTATCGATATACTCAAGACATACGTGGTTCATCATCAGACAGGAAAAGCTATAAATTTTGCTTGTCGAATTTACTAAGTGCATTCGTTTTTTCTAAATTTAGTGAGGAGATCAAAAAAAGATTAATTGGACTTGAAAACTTCCTACCATACAATTTTGAAGAACAGATGGATAATGCAGTAGTTACTGAAAGATTAATAGAACGAGCTAAATTTTACGCCGAATATGCAGATGAAGCTACTTATATAGTCCAACCTACTGAAAATGAAAATATAGTCGCTATTTCGCATCATAGCCCTTCTTTAAATAGTAGCAAAAACTTAGAAGAACATATAGTTAAGTCTTTATAAAATCGATACAGCCCATATCATAAAACAGTTTAGGGAGATTATTCTCCATCCACCCTTG